>CANIIA010000034.1 GCA_947467435.1 Betaproteobacteria bacterium | reverse complement strand
TTACTTATGTCCAAGAAGTCGGCAGCTTGTCCTGTCGACCAGTGTTAGGTGAAATTACCTACGGCCTTGAGCGCCTCGCGATGTACTTACAAGGCAAAGAAAGTGTGTACGATTTAGTGTGGACCGAAGGCGTGAGTTACGGCGATGTCTATCATCAAAACGAAGTTGAGCAATCAAAGTACAACTTCGAACACGCCAACGTTACGCTGATGTTTCGTTTGTTTAGTGACTTTGAAGCAGAAGCACAAAAATTAGTCGATGCAGGACTAGCGCTGCCGGCCTACGAAATGGTCATGAAGTGCTCGCACACTTTTAACCTGCTCGATGCACGCGGGGCAATTTCCGTCACCGAACGCGCCGCGTACATTGGTCGTGTGCGTGCATTGTCGCGTCGTGTTGCACAAGCTTATTACGATGCACGCGAAGCCTTAGGTTTTCCGATGTTACCTGCCTCTCAGAAAGCGGCCTGAGATGACCCACGCCACTTTACTTGTTGAGTTGCGTTGCGAAGAACTGCCACCCAAATCACTGAATCGCTTAGCCACTGCCTTTGCCGATGGGCTAGCCAACGATTTACGCCAAGATCGTTTTCTTGCAGATCACAGTGTTGTACAAGCGCTTGCTTCGCCGCGACGTCTGGTGGTGCGTATCACCCATGTCCGTGCGACCGCACCGGATCAACAGCTCGAAGTGCAAGGTCCCACACTGAAGGTTGGTTTAGATGCCGCTGGTAACGCGACGCCTGCGCTGCAAGGTTTTGCGAAAAAAAATGGCGTTGCATTAGACGCCTTACTGCAAATCGACACCCCAAAGGGCAAGGTATTTGCCGCACGCAAACACATGACTGGTAGCGCGCTGGACAGTGTGCTTGCCAACAAAGTCAGCGCGGCGTTACAAAAACTGCCGATTCCCAAACTGATGCGCTGGGGTGCGGGAGAAGCGCAATTCGTCCGCCCGGTGCATGGCTTAATGCTGTTGCACGGAACCCAAGCACTCAGTGGCGAAGTGCTTGGCGTACAGGCTGGTCGTCGCACCTTGGGGCATCGATTCATGAGTCAAGCGCCCATCGATATCACCGCCGCAGATACGTATGAAGCGCAATTGCGTGATACCGGGAAGGTGATTGTCGATGCGCAGGCCCGCCGCGAAATGATTCAAGCAGCGCTGCATCAAGCCGCAACGCAACTCCATGCCAGTTTGGGCGCGCATGATGACTTGCTCGATGAGGTCACCGCGTTGGTCGAGCATCCATCGGTCTATGTCGGCGCCTTTGACCCAGAGTTTTTACAGGTACCGCAAGAATGCTTGATTCTGACCATGCGACAGAATCAAAAATACTTTCCGCTGTTTGATGCACAAGGCATTTTGTTACCCAAGTTTTTAATCGTCTCCAATATGCAAGTCGCCGATGCGCAACACATTATCGGTGGTAATCAGCGCGTGGTCCGTCCGCGTTTAGAAGACGCGCGGTTTTTTTATACGCAAGATCGCAAAACACGTTTAGAAGCGCGTATCGCACAGCTCGATACCGTGGTGTATCACAACAAGCTCGGCACACAACTCAAACGCAGCATGCGTGTCCAACAACTGGCCGGATACATCGCGCGCTGTATTGGCGCAGATGTGGCCCACACCGAGCGCGCAGCGTGGCTTGCAAAAGCAGATTTACTCTCCGGAATGGTGGGTGAATTTCCTGAGCTACAGGGCACCATGGGGCGTGATTACGCTTTGCATGATAACGAACCTTCAGCCGTTGCCGATGCCATCGAAGATCACTACAAGCCGCGCTTCGCAGGCGATGTCTTACCCCGTGATAGCGTTGGCATTGCGCTGGCGCTGGCCGATAAGCTCGACACCTTGGTTGGCATGTTTGCGATTGGACAATTACCCACCGGCGATAAAGATCCGTTTGCCTTACGTCGACACGCCTTGGGTGTGATCCGCATGTTGATTGAACGCGATCTGCCGATTGAAGTCGATGCTTTGTTAGCACAAGCGCTGCAGATCATCCACGCCTCTGTGCAAGCGTTGCACGATCAAGACGCGACGGCACAAGCCTTACATCAACCCACACTCACACGCATCTCCTCTGGTGTGGTGTTACCTGAGTTACGACACTTTTTGGATGAACGGCTGGCTGGCGCCTTACGCGAACAACAACACAACGCACAAGACATCGATGCGGTGCTCGCATTACAACCCACGCGCTTCGGCGATATTCCTCGACGCTTACAAGCGGTACGCAGTTTTGCCGCACTGCCCGAAGCCCCTGCGTTGGCTGCGGCCAACAAGCGGATTGGTAACTTACTAAAAAAATCTACCGCGCTGGATGCCCACGTTCAACCAGCGTTACTGCGCGAAGCCGCAGAGCAGGCTTTGTATCAGGCGATGCAAGTGCAATTACCCCAGGCCGACGCGCAATTTGAGTCAGGGGATTACACCAGTGCTTTAAAAATACTTGCAGCGTTGCGTGCACCGGTGGATCAATTTTTTACTGACGTGATGGTCAATGCCGAGGAGATGGATGTTCGTAACAATCGCCTTGCTTTACTGCAATCGCTACACGCATGCATGAACCGTGTCGCAGATTTATCTAAGCTCGCGGCATGAAGCTGGTCATCTTGGATCGTGATGGTGTGATTAATCACGATAGCGATCAGTACATTAAATCGCCTGCCGAATGGATCCCGATTGAAGGCAGTCCTGCGGCGATTGCTCGACTCACGCATGCCGGTTATCGTGTGGTTGTAGCGACCAATCAATCGGGACTCGCGCGTGGGTTGTTCGACATGACCACACTCAATGCCATCCACGACACCATGCATGCCGCGGTACACGCAGCGGGTGGACGCATCGATGCGATTTTCTTTTGTCCGCATGCAGCCGATGCGCAGTGCACTTGCCGTAAACCACGCCCCGGCATGTTGCTAGAAATCGCGCAACGCTTTAATACTGATTTAACAGGCGTGCCGTTTGTGGGCGATGCCTTACGTGACGTTCAAGCCGCGCAAGCCGCGGGCGCATCGCCCGTGCTGGTACTGACTGGCAAAGGCCCGATGACGCGAGACGACCCACAATTGCCGCCGCATGTCCCCGTGTTTGCCGACCTCGCCAGCTTTGTCGCCACGCACCTTGAACCAGACGCCGCGTGATCGTTCTTCGCTCGCTGCTGTTCGTGGTCTTTCAGTTTGCGCTCACCCCGCCGTATGCCTTTCTGTCAGTGCTCACCGCACCACTGACACCACTCACACGTTTTTATGTCATCTCTGGTTGGTCGCGTATTTTATTGTGGGTTGCACGACCACTACTCGGCATCGATTTTCAAGTCGAAGGACGCGAGCATTTACCGCAAACTCCGAGCGTGATCTTGTCCAAGCACCAATCGGCGTGGGAGACGCTCGCGTTTCAACAAATTTTTCCGCCACAATCGCAAGTACTAAAACGCGAATTATTGTGGATTCCTTTTTTTGGTTGGGGATTAGCCTTAATGAGCCCGATCGCAATCGACCGAGCCAAAGGGCGCGCCGCGTTGAAGCAAATTGCTCGCATCGGCATCCAACGCTTGCAACAAGGCTTTTGGGTCGTTATTTATCCTGAAGGTACCCGTGTACGTGTTGGGCAGCAGCGTAAATACCAACCGGGCGGTGCATGGCTTGCCGCGCAAGCAAATGTACCGATCGTGCCAGTAGCACATAACGCTGGATTGCTCTGGCCGAAACAAACATTTTTAAAACGACCCGGGACCATCACCGTGCGTATCGGTCCCGCGATTTTTCCCGAAGGCCGATCGGCGGCAGAACTCACCGCGCTCGCTGAACAGTGGATCGAAGCGCAACAAGCTGAACTATGTCCCTGCTCCAACAATTAGGTTTATTTCAAGACGCACCCATTCCAGCCGATGCGCACACGGGCAACGGCGCGCGGTCCATTCAGCTCGACGGTCGCATCATTCGTTATCGCTTCGCGCGCTCGCGCCGACGTAGCATTGGTTTGCGTATCGACACCAACGGACTGGCGGTGGCAGCGCCTGTGCATGTGCCGTGGCATGACATCGAACGCTTCATGCAAGAAAAAGCGCGTTGGATTTTGCAAAAGCTCGATGACTGGACACAGCGCGGCTCTGCTCCCCGTGTGGTTGGCGCGCATGGCGAACGTATTCCATACCTTGGAACAGAATTAAGCCTACACATCGCCAGCGGTCCGAGCGCGGTGCTATTAGAGAATTCGCAGTTGTGTCTTTGGTTACACACCCCGGATGATCGGGTGCGTGTGCGCAAATTACTGATTCGCTGGCTCAAAGCACGCATGCTCGAAAAACTCACGCCACGTACGGCGCACTATGCTTGGATGTTGCGTCGACCCGCACCACGCGTGCGTGCATCGTCTGCGCGAACCCAATGGGGTTTATGTACTGCGGAAGGAGAAATACGCTTGTCCTGGCGATTGATTCATCTACCCGAGGGATTGGCCGACTATGTGGTTGCACACGAAGTTGCGCATTTACTCGAAATGAATCACTCCAAGCGCTTTTGGGCTATCGTCGAACGTTTGTATCCCGATTGGCGACACGCAAAACGCGCGCTGGATCAGGCTGCTGCTACGTTACCTATCTTATAAAGGACCGAACACATGCGTTTTCTACACACCATGCTGCGCGTAGGTAACTTAGACCGGTCTATCGCGTTTTATACCCAAGTGCTACAGATGCGCGAATTGCGTCGACACGACGTGCCCGAAGGCAAATACACACTCGCATTTATTGGCTATGGTGTTGAGTCGACCCACACCGTGCTTGAGCTCACCTACAACTGGGGTGTCGATCAGTATGATCTGGGGACAGCCTTTGGACATTTGGCCATCGAAGTCGAAGACGCGGCGGCGACTTGTGAAGCAGTCCGTCAAGCCGGCGGCAAAGTCACCCGTGAAGCAGGACCTGTCAAATTTGGGACCACCATCATTGCGTTTGTCGAAGATCCAGATGGCTACAAGATCGAGTTTATTCAGCGCAACACACGATTACACGCCACTTAATTTTTTTGGTCTGTCGGTGTTTGTGTTTGTAGATATTGTGCGACACGCAAGTATTCTTCCGGGCTGAGCGTATCGGGGCGTCGATCCGCCCCGAGTTGCAAGTCTTCCAGACCGCGCTCTGTGATCAGGCCAGCGAGTGCATTGCGCAAGGTTTTACGGCGCGCGGAAAATGCTTGCGTGATGATGCGTTGAAATAGCGCGTCATCAACAGCCACCAATTGATCGTGCGGGCGAGGAATCAATCGCACGATCGCTGATTCAACTTTGGGCGGTGGACGAAACGATCCAGGGGCTACCCGAAATAATCGCTCGACACGAAAACGACGCTGTAACGCCACGGATAAGCGTCCATACGCTTCAGTGTCTGGTGCCGCAGCCATCCGATCAACGACTTCCCGCTGCAACATAAAGTGCATATCTTTTACTTGGCTTGCAACTTCAGCCAGCACAAACAAAAGTGGGGTACTCACGTTGTAAGGCAGGTTACCAACAATACGTAAGTCTTGACCTAAGCTCGCGTAATCAAAACGCAGCGCATCGGCCTCATGTAACGTGAGCTGCGCCGCGGTCAATGTATGGCGTAAATACGCTGCCAGATCACGATCGATTTCTATTGCAGTCAGATGCGGCACGTGTTCAAGTAACCGTGCAGTCAGCGCACCCTCTCCGGGTCCGATTTCGATGATCTGCTCGCCAGCACGCGGTCGAATCGCATCGATAATGCGATCAAGCACGACTGGGTCATGCAAGAAATGTTGGCCAAAGCGTTTGCGCGGAATATGTCGCATGATTTTTAAATCACGCACGCAACGCGTTCACCACGACTCTGTGCGCTTACGTGCGAGCTCAGCAGCCAATCGAACGGCCGCAATCAAGCTGCCCGCATCGGCCTTGCCGCGTCCCGCCAACTCTAACGCAGTGCCATGATCGACCGAGGTGCGAATAATCGGTAGGCCCAAGGTCACGTTGACGCCTTGCCCAAAGCTGGCGTACTTCAACACGGGTAAGCCTTGATCGTGATACATCGCTAACACGCAATCGGCTTTTGCAAGATTGGCCGGTACAAACACCGTGTCCGCCGAAAGCGGCCCATCGATATGCAAACCTTCGGCGCGTAATTGCTGGATCACTGGCGCGATGAGATCAATTTCTTCTCGACCTAAGTGACCAGACTCCCCGGCGTGCGGATTTAATCCCGTCACTAAAATGTGCGGCTGTGCGATCCCGAACCGCAATTGCAGATCAGCGTGTAGTACACGCAAGGTTGCGAGTAAGCCTGCGGCGCTGAGGTGCTTAGCAACTTCAGACAAGGCCACATGCGTGCTTGCCAACGCCACGCGTAATCCACCGCCTGTGAGCAACATCACCACTTGCGCGGTGTTGGTCTTGTCTGCCAAATATTCGGTGTGACCAGTAAACGCAATACCTGCATCATTGATCACACCTTTGTGTACAGGCGCTGTGACCATGGCATCAAATTCACCAGACAAACACCCAGTGACGGCGCGATCAATCAATGCCAGCACGTATCGCGCATTGGCTGGATTTAATACACCTGGTTGTGCCGCACTTGCGAGCGCAATGTGGTCAACTTCCAATCCATCCGTTAACGGCGCAGCCCCATTCACATACGGCAAGATGGCTAGCCCAGTGTGACCCGCACGCGAGCGCAATAACTCGGCATCACCGATCACAACAATCCGTGCAGGCAACGCCTCACGCGCCAACGCCGTGCATAACTCGGGGCCGATGCCTGCAGGCTCACCCGAGGTAAGCGCAATGATTGGAAGTCGCGAACCCATACCTAAGCTGCCATCATGTGCGCATCGCCACGCGCTGTAACGCCATCAGTGCGGACACACAAAGTATGCGCGTCACCCACAAGGCGCCGGTACTCAGCGCTCCTCCAAACGAATCTCGACGTAGGCTCGATCACGAATCTGCCGTAACCAGTCTTGAAACGCCTCATCTGCGCGACGCTCACGTAAGGCCATGCGTGCTTGCATGCGTCGACGATCTTCGCTGACCTCAGCGACACGGCGTTCTTGCACTTCGATTAAATGCCATCCAAATGGAGATTTGACTGGCTGGCTGACCGTGCCAGGTTTTAGATCATTCATGGCTCGCTCGAAATCAGGCACCGTATCGCCCGGATACAACCAGTCGAGTTCGCCACCACGTGCTGCTGAACCGTCTTCAGAATGCAGACGCGCAAGATCACCAAATTTCATGCCGCCAGTCACGATGCGTTCGCGCAGATCTGCCAGTCGGCGTTTGGCATCATTTTCAGAAACGATTTCGCTGGTCTTGATCAGGATATGGCGCACGCGTGTTTGTTGCACTCTTTCAGCAAGTGCACCAACACCACCGCCACGACGATCGATAATTTTGAGCACATGAAAACCCGCCGGACTGCGCAACACCTCACTGACTTGACCGGTTTGCATGCTGCGCAATGCCGTAGCAAACAGTTCAGGCAAACGATCGGCCGCACGCCAACCCATCTCACCGCCGGTGAGCGCATCAGGTGCGTCAGATAAGCCCGCCGCAAGTTTGGCGAAGTCCGCGCCACCACGCGCATCGGCAATCGCTTTAGCCGCCTTCGCACGTGCACGCTCAATCACTTCGGGACTCGCCTGATCCGGTAAGCGCACCAAAATATGCGCGAGGTTATATTCCAAATTCGTCGCGCCGCTGCCTTCGGCGGATTTCAATTCAGCGAAGTACAAATCGATCTCGCTTTCGCTGATCTCGATTTTGTCATCGACCTCACGTTGACGCAGTCGGCTCAGCATAATTTCGTTGCGAATCTCTTCGCGAAACCGATCAAAGCGCACGCCATCTTTTTCGAGCGTCACACGAAATGCACTGAGCGTGAGATTATTTTGTTCGGCAATCCGGGCAACTGCTCGATCTAGCTGCGATTCATCCACACGCAAGCCCAAGTCTTGTGCACTTTGAATTTGCACGCGTTCTAAAATTAGCCGCTCGAGCGCCTGACGCTGTAAATTTTCGCGATCAGGGAGCTGCGTATTTTGGCGACGTAATTGTCGTTCAGCCATCGCCACGCGCTCATTCAGTTCGGAGAGGGTGACGACTTCACTATTCACCACTGCCACGACACGATCGACTAACGATACGCGCTGCGCATGACTCGGCTGAGAGACGAACAACAAACCGATCAACATCGAGGTGCACAGCTGACGCAACTTTGCGTGATCGAAAAGCTGCGTGCACAGCCAGCTGAGTGATACAACGTGTGTAGGAGATTTCATATGCTTCGTTTAATACTGCATTTGGAACGGGAGCCGCGGAATCAGACTGGGCACCATGTCTGCTCCGCCCAGATTGGTGGCGCGATAACCAGGTACCGAACGGTTCAACAGATCAAACGGATCTGACCCCATCTTCACAAAGTCGTTCAACTCGAGTTGTAAATAAATCGCGGTGGTGCTGGTGCTTGTCGCCACTTGCACGCGCTGGGCAAACACGCGAAACACCCAGCAGCCACCGTTGTATTCCAAGCCCCCTAGACTTTCGATCATCAGCCGATCGCGCAACGAATAATTCACGCGACCCACCGTAAACCAACCGCCACCCATCGGCCATTGACCGTAGGTATCGATTTGATCGAGCGCATCGCGCGTAAAGCGATAACCGACGTTCAACAGCTTCGCGATTTCTGGGTTGTATCTAAAGTTGGCGCCAAAGCGCTCAGTGCGCGAATCGCGCGGGTTGTACTGTACGCCGGTATCAAACGTCCAATTGCGATCTAACCGCGCGGACAGCGCGCCCAGAATGTCGGAGTGATCATATGTACGCGGCGTCGCTGTACTATTGAGTGTGACCCGCTCGTCTGCGAAGTAAAAGCGTTCACCTAAGGTTACGCGTCCAATCTCAGCACCGTTGGGCAAAATAAATCGACTCGAGCCAGCGATCGTGACCTCGTTGGCATCACCAAAGCGATCGCCACCGGCAAAGCGGTTTTCGCTAAAAATCGACGCAAAGTTTAAATCGGCTAGGCCCGTATCAAAGATCGGAATATTGCTTTGATTACGATACGCCGCGCGCAAGTAATACAACCGCGGCTCAAATGTTTGAGTAAGGTCTTGCGAAAATAATTGCGTATCACGCTCAAAGAGCAGGCCGGTATCTAAACTAAACCAGGGAATGTTGGCAGAAATTCGGTCTGCGGTCCCCGCTGTTTGGCGCTCGAGGTTGTAGCTCACATGACGCATGCCGAATCGTGCATTGGCGTAGTAGCCGGGCGTTAAGTACGGCACCGACACGCTGGGATTCAACGACACACGATTGCCGTACACCAACGTTGGATTACTAAAACGCACGAACTCGGCGGGCAATTTCGCATCGGCCACACCGCCAATGTCGTTACGCTGCGCCATCATGGTGAGTTGCGGCAAGCGATCATACGGCGCCGTAATCGGCGCCAGCGGATCTTGCAGCGTTTGGAATCGTTGTAGCAGTAACCCAGAGCTGAACCCTTGGCCAGCGACACTGCCTGAATAATTTAGCGTAGCTAGTCGCTGCAAGTTTACCTGCGAGGTATTGCGGATACGTGTGTTCAAGTCAACGTAATACCGATCGTCAGAAACACGATTGATATCAGCCAAGGCAGTCAGCCCAGGCGCGAGGGTTTGTTGATGCTGCCAGGTAAAGCCGCTGCGTGTTTGCTTGAGCTGCTTGTCGTCGGGTAAATATTCGACGCGCAAATTACCTTTGTAGCTTCGATCGATATACCGGAAATCCGAATTCAACTGATAGCCACGCGCCGAGATGTAATGTGGCGTGAGCATCAAATCGCGTTCTGGCGCGATATTCCAATAAAACGGCGTTTCAATTTCGGTACCACCGCGCGTAGTGTGGTAATAACTCGGTGCAGTGAAGCCCGTTTTACGCCGACTTTCTAGCGGAAACGTCAACCAAGGCAGCGTGAACAAGGTGGCATCCTTGAAATGGATCTGCGCGTTGGTCACTGTGCCAGCGCCCTCTTCGTAATCCAAATCGAGTTGCGTGAAATCGACATGCCAATCGTCACGCCCTGGCTCACATGACGTAAAAGAACCCCGACGAATCGAGTAACGGTCCTTGCCCTGAAACTGCATCAGTTCTGCGTTACCGCGTATGGGGCGATCTTGTCCACGAAACTGATACGTCGGTTCGGTAAAACTACCGACACTGGTGCTGGTTTCCATGCGCAGACGGTTGCCCGAAAAACGATCGTTGCCCATTTCTAGGCGCACGCCACCTTCACCATCGATGCGTCGATATTCCTCATTCATGCGCAGGACTTCACCAAAGATGGTCATGTCGTCTTGGCGCAACTCGGCGCGTCCACGCGCGGTCATCTCGATATCCATCACGCCCTCGAGCCGCTCGGCGTCGATAAACATGGGGCCTTTTTCTTTGGGCGGCGCGACCACCACTGGCGCGGGTTTACGTGGCGTCACTGGCACTTGGCCCTGCACTTGCACTTGGGCGTGCGCAACCAAACTGAAGCTACTGAGAGCAATCATGCCAAGCTGCGCAACAGCGCGCAGCCGAAGGGGAACTGTGTGCGCCCAGCTGCATGCCACAAAAGCACGCAGTTGACGTGCGCAAAAGGCCTGCATGGTGTACAGCGCAGAAACCTGCATGCCGAATAGTTTTTTCAGAGGGAAAACGGGCTGTTAAAATCGCATAATTCGCGCAATAAGGCAATGCGCTTCGCCAAGCTTTTGCAGCTTTGAGCCACTGTTTTTAGGATTTATTTACTCATGTCCGCCGATCTGCGTCTGAATGCGCTGAACCACTGGGTCACGACTCATGCCGCGGGCCGCGCTTTTACCCTCTCGCCCGCCTCAGCGGATGCCAGTTTTCGGCGCTATTTTCGTCTCGAGTATGCCGACAACCACGCCACCCAGATCGTGATGGACGCCCCGCCTGACAAAGAAGACTGCGCACCCTTTGTTCACGCCAGCGACGTGTTTGCCGCAGCAGGACTGCATGTGCCTGCGCTGTTAGCGCAAGATTTTCAGCAAGGTTTTTTATTGCTCGAAGACCTAGGTCGCACCACGTTTCTCGATGCGCTTCAACGAGACGACGCCACCACACCCGATGCGCTCTACGGCGCAGCAATCGGCGCGCTAGTCAAACTACAGTGCGCAAGCCAAGCGTCGGTGTTTCCCGATTACGACGCAGCGTTACTGATGCGTGAACTGCAGCTGTTTCCAGCGTGGTACTTGCGCGTCCATCTTGGTATCGACATTGATGCCGCGCTCACGCAATCAATCGAGACTGTATTTGCGCGTATTGTTGCTAATAATCTTGCGCAAGCGCGGGTGTTTGTGCACCGTGATTATCATTCGCGCAATCTGATGGTCTGTACGCCGCTTCCAGGGGTGATCGATTTTCAAGATGCGGTGTATGGACCGATTACCTACGATCTGGTCTCGCTGTTACGCGATGCTTATATTCAATGGCCCGAAGCGCGCGTTCTAGACTGGTGTATCCGTTTTTGGGAGCAAGCGCGTGCAGCCGGGTTGCCGGTGCCGACTGATTTTGCTTGTTTTCATCAAGACTTTGAGTGGATGGGCTTACAGCGCCATCTCAAGGTGCTCGGTATTTTTGCGCGACTGGCGCATCGTGACGGTAAAACACGCTATCTCGATGACATTCCAATGGTGTTGTCTTACGCGCGCACGGTGGCTAAGCGCTATCGCGACTTACATCCGCTGGTCGCGGTGCTCGATCGTGCTGCTGGCCAGCCCACACCACGCGTTGGATTGAGCTTTTAATGAAAGCCATGATTCTTGCTGCCGGTCGTGGCGAACGACTGCGTCCACTCACCGACCACACCCCCAAACCGCTGCTGTGCGTGCGCGGTCAACCGCTTATCGTGTATCACCTCAAGGCGTTACGTGCAGCAGGCATTCGTCACATTGTGATCAATGTGGCGCATCTCGGCTCGCAAATCGAACAAACCCTGGGCGACGGTCGCGCGTGGGATTGCCAAATTCAATGGTCGCGTGAACCGATCGCTCTAGAAACCGCGGGGGGTATCGCACAAGCGCGACCCTTACTTGGTGAAACGCCTTTTGTGCTCATCAATGCCGATGTCTTCACCGATTTGGATTACACACAATTGACCGATGCAGCGCGCGCGTTACATCACACATCACATCTTGGACATCTCGTGCTTGTGCCAAATCCAAGTTTTCATCCGCAAGGTGATTTTTCTCTGCGTGGGTCCATCGTTGGCAACTTATCAAGCACCGACACCCACACTGCAGCCGATCACAACAGCTACACTTATGCTGGCTTGGCTGCGCTCTCGTTGCAATTATTTGATGGCATCACCGCTGGCACGCGCGCACCGCTGGCACCCCGATTACGTGCAGCCGCTGCGCAACAGCAACTGTTGGGCAGCGTACACACCGGTCTGTGGGACGATGTGGGTACACTCGAACGACTTCACGCATTGAACGGCACCCCTCCATGAACACGCCACACCCTTTACAACAGGTTTTTCGCGATCGACGTCAGCGCTTGTGTGCCCGCTTGCAAGATGGCATCGCCATCCTGCCCACCGCCGCTGAAAAAACACGCAATCGTGACGCGCACTATCCGTACCGCTTCGACAGCTATTTTTATTACCTCACCGGCTTTACTGAACCCGAAGCCGTGCTGGTATTAATTGGCGGCAATCCAGGCCAGTCGATTTTGTTTTGCCGAGAAAAAGACGAATTACGCGAAACCTGGGAGGGTGTGCGCCACGGACCAGCATTGGCCCAATCTCGTTTTGCTTTTGACGCCTGCTACCCCATCAGCGAACTCGACACACGCATCAATACATGGCTCGCCAATCAACACAGTGTGCATTACGCCTTAGGCGATGATGCCGCTTGGGATACACGCATTCAACACTGGTTGAGCCGTGTACGCGAACAAGTGCGTACCGGCATCGAAGCCCCCACTCGGTTGGTGGATGTGCGACAAGTGCTCGATGAAATGCGCGTCATCAAAGACACCAGCGAGCTCGACATCATGCGGCGTGCTGCAGCGATCTCTGCACAAGCCCATCAACGCGCCATGCAGCACACGCGTGCCGGACGTTACGAATACGAAATCGAAGCCGAATTACTCTACGCATTTCGTCGTGGTGGCGCGCACGCTCCCGCCTACACCAGTATCGTGGCCGGTGGCGCCAACGCATGCGTCCTCCATTACGTCAGTAACGATGCCGTGTTGCGTGATGGCGATTTACTACTCATCGATGCGGGTTGCGAACTCGATGGCTATGCTTCCGACATTACGCGCACTTTTCCGGTCAATGGCGTGTTTAGCGGCGCACAACGCAGTTTGTATGCGCTTGTGCTTGCGGCACAAGAAGCTGCTTTTCAGGCCATCCAACCCAACGCAACCTGGAATGCCCCACACGACGCGGCGGTTCGTGTACTCACTCAAGGGATGCTTGATTTAGGTTTACTCCAAGGCAGTTTAGATGCGGCACTTGAAACCGAAAGCTATCGACGCTTTTACATGCATCGAACAGGACACTGGCTGGGTTTGGATGTGCATGACGCAGGCACTTACAAACAAGCGGGTCAATGGCGCACACTGCAAACGGGAATGGTACTCACCGTCGAACCAGGTATTTACATACGCGCTGCTGATGATGTGCCCACTGCGTTTCATGACATCGGGATACGCATCGAAGACGATGTAGTGATCACGCCCAAAGGCCACGAAGTACTCACCCATGCCACGCCCAAATCGATGGATGACATCGAAGCCTTGATGCGCGCTGCGCGCTAAATGAATGCCTGCAACCACGCACACCGTAACGGATGTCGACATCCTCATTCATGGCGATGGGCCGGTGGGCTGCGCGCTCGCGCTGGGTTTACAACGCACGGGCTTACGTGTTGCACTGTCTGGTCGGCAAGCGATTCAACCAACGAGCACAACAACTCAGAGAGCAACACCACCCGCGTCTGCCAGCACGACGCACGCGGTCCGTGCCATTGCGTTGTCCTATGCCAGCGGATTATTTTTGCAACGCCTAAGCGCTTGGCCACTGCCACAAAGCACGCCAATTCAACGTGTGCATGTGTCTGAACAAGGCGCGTTTGGTCAAACACAACTCACCACACAAGATCTTGGTCTCGCTACGCAGGCGCTGGGACATGTGATCAATTACGCCGATATCGCACCTTATTTGCGTACACACATTGATCCAAAGCGGATTCAATGGATGGCAGAACACACCGCCTGCACCGCGCGACTCACCGTACATGCCGAAGGCCACCTCGATGCATCGTCGGCGACCACGCACGATTTTGCACATGACGCGATTGTGGCCAGCGTGCAATTTGATCGGCCGAACGATGGCACCGCTTACGAGCGCTTCACCGATCAAGGCCCGCTGGCACTCCTACCGTTAAACGCCGGGTATGCGTTGGTATGGAGTCGACGACACGCAGAGGCCAACGCCCTCATGCACGCATCGAGCAGTGATTTTTTACACGCTTTACATCACACCTTTGGTCAACGTGCAGGTCAGCCAATTGCGCTTGGAGAGCGTGCATGTTTTCCGCTCATTGCACGACAACGTATCGACCCACCTATGGCTGGTACGGTGCACATTGGTAATGCGTCGCAAACCTTACATCCGGTCGCGGGACAAGGCCTCAACCTAGGTTTACGCGATGCACGTGCGCTGCTCGAACACATTGCACAAACGCCAGTTGAGGCACTTGGCAGCCTGGATTTTGCACAGCGTTGGCGCCTATTGCGCCGACCAGATGCACAACGCACGCAGCACGCCACGCAGTTACTCGCATCGCTGTTTGTACAACACAATCCAGCCGCAAAAATTTTGCGTCGTAGTGCCTTGCTCGCCTGTCAGTTGTTGCCGTTCGCACGTCAACAACTCGCACAGCGCATGGTGTTTGGGTTTGAGCACACTTAAGCTGCGCGCGCTAGCACGCATCAACACCGCCGATCGCGACACCACGCAACACGTTCTAAAAAGCGGTTAGAATCCGCATCCCCTCGTTCGTCCACACCACGCCAACTCAGACATGCAGCTCGGTCCTTACACCTTGCGCAATCGCGTATTCGTTGCTCCGATGGCGGGGATCACCGATCGGCCATTTCGTCAACTATGCCGGCAGTTTGATGCCGCCTACGCGGTGTCTGAAATGCTGTCGTCGCGACCCGAGTTACGCGGCAGTCGTCGATCACGTTTACGACGTGACCACAGCGGAGAATCTGGACCCATCGCAGTGCAAATCGCCGGCGCCGATCCACAAATGCTCGCCGATGCGGCGCGTTTTAATGTCGATGAAGGTGCGCAGATTATCGATATCAACATGGGTTGTCCTGCGAAAAAAGTCTGCAACGTCGCCGCGGGATCAGCACTGCTTTCAAACGAAGCTCTCGTTGCTGAAATTTTGACCGCTGTTGTCAATGCAGTGGACGTACCAGTCACCTTAAAAATACGCACCGGCCCCTCGCCACAGCAACGCAATGCCATACGCATTGCTCGATTAGCCGAAGCGGCGGGCATTCAAGCTTTAACAGTACATGGCCGAACACGGGCGTGCATGTTTCGTGGTCAGGCTGAATACGACACCATGGCTGCAGTCAAAGCGGCCATTCGTATTCCCGTCATTGCCAACGGTGACATTCATACGGCGGAAGACGCACAACGCGTACTCCAACACACCGGTGCTGATGCCGTCATGATCGGCCGTGCCGCGCAAGGTCAACCGTGGCTGTTTCGATCCATCACGCATTTTCTCGCAACGGGCGAGCATCGAGACACACCATCAATCGAAGAGATTGCAACCACTACGCTTGCGCACCTAGATGCGTTACATGATTTTTATGGTGAAGCGCACGGCGCACGCATTGCACGTAAACACATTGGCTGGACCGTTGCGCGTTTACCGGCAGGTGAAGCCTTTCGTCAACAATTCAACCGACTGATCGACGCGAGCGAACAACGCAAGGCGTTACAACAATACTTTGCGACCGACGCCACCTCCCTCTTTCACATCCGCACAACCTCCTGCCCTATCGCCCCCATTGAAAGACTCGCCGCATGAATCGCCGCAACTCTGATTTACAAGACGCTGTACGTCGCTCGTTAGAACGCTATTTTCGTGATCTCGATGGTGAAAAGCCCACCGCGATTCACGACATGGTGATGCGTAATGTTGAAAAGCCCATGATTGAACTGGTGCTCAGCGAAACCGAAGGCAATCTCACCCAAGCAGCCACCATGCTGGGAATCAATCGCAACACCCTGCGCAAGAAAATGCAGGACTTGCGCATCAAACACTGAGGCCTTTTTTGTGATGAGCGATCGGCGCGTAATTCGTCAGGCATTAATTAGCGTTTCCGACAAAACGGGCGTTGTCGCGTTCGCGCGCGCATTGCAAACATCGGGCGTGCATTTATTATCGACTGGTGGCACCGCAAAGCTTTTGCAAGGCGAAGGTATTCCGGTCACCGAAGTATCGGTGCACACTGGGTTTCCTGAAATGCTTGACGGGCGAGTCAAAACCCTGCATCCAAAAATTCATGGTGGATTACTCGCGCGCCGTGATTTACCGGCACATCAGCAAGCCATCGCGCAGGCCGATATCACCCCCATTGATTTATTGGTCGTGAATCTCTATCCATTTGCACAAACGATTGCTCAGGCCGATTGTTCTTTTGAACAAGCGATCGAACAAATCGATATCGGCGGTCCGGCCATGCTGCGCTCTGGCGCGAAAAATCATGCTGATGTGACTGTGGTGGTTGATCCCAGCGATTACGCTGAAGTACTGAACGAACATCGTGCGGGTGGCGTACTCGCCAACACCCGCTTTACCCTTGCGCGCAAAGTCTTTGCCCATACGGCTGCCTATGATGGCGCTATCGCAAACTATCTTGGCACGCTCGACGAAACGCACCAGCCGCGCACGCTGTACCCACAAAAACTCAGCGTGCAATTCACTAAGCTGCAAGACCTGCGTTACGGTGAAAATCCGCATCAGTCAGCCGCTTTTTATCGCGATGCCGATGCACCTTTAGGCAGCTTAGCCACGGCGCAACAAATTCAAGGTAAAGAACTTTCTTATAACAACATTGCCGATGCAGATGCCGCGTGGGAGTGCGTGAAATCATTTGCCGAATGCGCGTGCGTCATCGTTAAACACGCCAATCCTTGCGGTGTAGCGATCGCTGAATCGCCATCGCAAGCCTATGCCAAATCCTTTGCGACAGATCCAACTTCTGCATTCGGTGGCATTCTGGCGTTTAACCGGCCGATCGATGCCAACACGGCGCTGGCCATCAGCCAACAATTTGCGGAAGTCATCATCGCGCCTGCAATTGACGACGCCGCACGCGCGGTGTTTGCAAAAAAATCCAATCTGCGCGTGTTGCTGGTACCGCCAGGAAAATCACCGCTTGGACTCGACATGAAGCGCGTTGGCGGGGGGGTGCTGATACAAAGCGCCGATCAACATGAACTCGATGTCGCCGCGCTACAAGTGGTCAGCGCGCGTGCGCCAACCGCAGCAGAGCAACACGATTTATTGTTTGCTTGGCGTGTGGCGAAGTTCGTCAAATCGAATGCGATCGTATTTTGCCGTGATGGGATGACACTGGGCGTGGGCGCCGGACAAATGAGCCGTATTGATAGCGCACGGATCGCTGCCATCAAAGCTGCAAACGCCAAACTCTCTTTACAAGGTGCTTGCGTTGCATCTGATGCTTTTTTCCCGTTTCGCGACGGCTTAGATACCTTAGTAGCCGCCGGCGCCAGTGCAGTGATTCAACCGGGTGGGAGTGTACGTGACGACGAAGTGATCGCTGCTGCAAACGAACACGGTATCGCCATGCTCTTTACCCATGTGCGTCACTTTAGGCATTAATCGCTTTAGGCATTCACCAAGATGAAACTACTAGTCATTGGTTCGGGTGGGCGCGAACACGCCATCGCTTGGAAGCTGGCGCAAAGCCCACGGGTAAGCAAAGTCTTTGTAGCACCAGGCAATGGCGGAACCGCGAGCACCGGCAAAGTAGAAAATCTGGCGCTCACAGATCACGCGGCGCTCATTGCTTTTGCACAACAAGAAAATATTTATCTCACCGTGGTGGGTCCTGAAGCACCGTTGGCTGCAGGCATCGTCGATGCCTTTCGCGCCGCAGGATTACGTATCTTTGGACCCACACGCGCCGCTGCTCAACTGGAATCATCCAAAGATTTTGCCAAGCAATTTATGCTGCGTCATGGTATTCCAACAGCACGCTACGCGACCTTCGAACAACCCGATGAAGCACGCGCGTATGTGCGCAAACAAGGCGCCCCGATTGTGATTAAAGCCGATGGGCTCGCAGCCGGTAAAGGCGTCGTTGTGGCGATGCATGAAGACGAAGCGTACGCCGCGATCGATGCCATGCTAGGTCAAGGTAGTCTGGGTACCGCGGGAGCGCGGGTGGTGATTGAAGAGTGTCTGTTTGGTGAAGAGGCAAGTTTTATTGTGATGGTCGATGGCAAACACATCTTGCCAATGGCGAGCAGCCAAGACCATAAGCGTTTGTTGGATAACGATCGTGGACCTAACACCGGTGGGATGGGTGCGTATTCCCCTGCCCCGGTTGTCACACCGCGCATTCACGACAAAGTCATGCGCGAAATCATCGAGCCAACAGTGGCGGGAATGGCGGCTGATGGGATCGTATTCAGCGGATTTTTATATGCTGGCTTAATGATCGATGACCACGGCAATGTACGCACGCTCGAATTTAATTGCCGCATGGGCGATCCAGAAACACAACCCATCTTGCTTCGTTTACAAACAGAACTCCTCACGCTCTTTGAGCACGCGACAGATGGCTCGCTAAATAACGTGCAAGCGCAATGGGATCCACGTTGCGCGCTGGGCGTGGTGATGGCAGCACACGGTTACCCAGACCATCCGCGTAAAGACGACGTCATCACCGGGCTGCCTGCAGGCGATGCAAGTATGCAAGTATTCCATGCAGGCACTCGCGATGAAGGCCACAAGATCTACACCAATGGTGGGCGCGTGTTGTGTGTCACTGCGCTTGGTGACAATGTGTTGCACGCCCAGCAAGCAGCGTATCGCGCGCTCGCCTCGATTCAGTTTGCGGGGATGCAATATCGGCAAGATATTGGGTACCGCGCGATTGCGCGCGCTCAATAAACACGTTACTCCTAACACTCGTGACGATTGACACCAACGTCTTAGAAAAATTTTTTACCGACCTGCAAACACGCATAGTCGATGCGCTGAGTACGCTCGATGGCAGCACGTTTTTGTCCGATACCTGGCAGCGACCCGAAGGCGGTGGCGGTGTGTCGCGCGTGCTTGAAGACGGAAAAATTTTTGAGCGTGCTGGTGTTAATTTTTCGCGCGTGCAAGGCGCCGCCTTACCCGCATCAGCCAGTGCATCGCGCCCCGAACTTGCTGGTCGCAGCTTTGATGCGATGGGCGTTTCATTGGTCCTGCATCCACACAATCCCTACGTCCCTACGGTCCACATGAATGTGCGCTTTTTTATTGCGCAAAAAAATGGCGAAGCGCCCGTGTGGTGGTTTGGTGGTGGCATGGATCTCACCCCTTACTACGGGTTTGACGAAGACGCGATCCATTTTCATACCACCTGTCGCAACGCCTTAGCCCCATATGGCGCTACGCGTTATCGCGAATACAAAGCCTGGTGTGATCGTTACTTCTTTTTAAAACACCGTAACGAGCCGCGTGGTATCGGCGGTATTTTTTTCGACGATCTCAATCAAGCGGGCTTCGATTCGTGCTTTAGCCTAACACGCAGCGTTGGCGAAAGTTTTTTAAAAGCCTACGTACCGATAGTTGAACGTCGCCATACGCATTTGTACGGAGAGCGTGAACGCGCATTTCAAGCGTACCGGCGTGGACGCTATGTTGAATTTAATTTGGTATGGGACCGCGGCACGTTGTTCGGCTTGCAATCCGGCGGACGCACCGAATCGATTTTGATGTCGATGCCGCCCACCGTGCGCTGGGGCTACAAACACCAAGCCGAACCAGGGTCACCAGAAGCACAACTACTCACGCATTTTTTGATTGCGCGCGACTGGTTGGGCGAAGATGGCGTCACAACGCTCGGATAAATAGATCTAAATAGATCTAAGGACGCGCGCCGAACCGATTCACCTTACGCACTCGCTTGCGCGGCCAACTTGTATTGCGCCGCTGCATCAGCAGTACGATCCAAGCGCTCGAGTAAACGCGCTAACTCAAGGTGTGATTCGCGCGTCGGTCCAAAACTCAGACTGGCCTCAACATAATTTTGTGCTTTTCCCCATAGGCCTGCCGCTGTGCACAACCGACCCAACGCAAGTAACAACCGTGCATCGCGCGCACGATCACGTAACCATCGCTCAGCACGTTCGATGCGCACATTGGCCTCGGATGCACTGGCCTCGCCATAGGCATCAATTAATTCACTCGACCACTCTTGCATTAACGCGCGCTCAATAATTTCGCGCGCGAGCGTTTCTAAACCCAACCCTGCGGCCTGGCGTGCCGCAGTCATCGCGACGCGTGATAACAACTGATCGGCTGAACTCACGCGACGCCAGCGCGCTTCAAATGCAGAGCGATCATGCGCCAGTGCTTTCAAAATTTCGGTGAGTGCACGCGATTTGTAGTCGGCATGTAATTCCGAAGAAATCGCGCCACGTTTAGCCAGTGTTTCAGTTAAGCGCAATACTGCTTCCCAGTCACGCGCGCCTAATTCGGCTCGGAGTAATAAGCGCAAACTGGCGATGTGTTTAGGTCCGGTGGCATGTAGGGCGCGCAACACATTGCGTGCGCCCACATAATCACGCTGTTCCAACAGCAGCTCTGCGCGCGTCACCGATTGCGCCACGCTGGCCCGCGGATCGGCATCGAGCACACGCGTAAGCCATTGATCACGACGGTCCGCGCCACGCAACGCATGCGCAGC
>CANIIA010000033.1 GCA_947467435.1 Betaproteobacteria bacterium | reverse complement strand
GGATTGCCCAAGAGTTACCCAGCGTGAAAACGTTTTGTACGCTCTCACCGATTCCGGGGTTGAATCGATGGTTGGATGCCGGCGCACCATTGGACGATGCGCAGTTAAATGCCGCGACGCGCAAACGCCATGCCGCCGCCTGCGCGGCTTTGGGTTTGGACCGGCAGCGTTGGTCACAACAACGCGCCAATGGTTGGCACCCCGAAAAATCTTCTGAACCGATACAGGTGATGTTGCAATCGCTCTGTGCGATTTATTTGGTGACGCAATCGACCGGCGAGCACGGGGACGCCGTGGCGAGGTTTCATCTCACCAACGGTGCGTCGTTGCATAACATTCACTGGGCTGCGGATATTTCTAAAAAGGGCTTGGCCCAATCCGCAGGAATGATGGTGAATTATTTATACGAGCTGGATCGTATTGAAGAAAATCACGCGGCGTTTATCAATCAAACCGTGGTACACGCACGCGCGATTCGTCGCTGGTTGTAGAAAACAAAACAGCGCTGAAAGCGCTGTTTTGGTCGTTATGTGTTGCGGGTTGAGCAGGCTTAGGCTTTTTTGCTCCAAGCCACACACCAACCTTTGGCGTTGACCAGCTTGCCACCCACGGCCGCACAGGCGCCCCAAGCTTCACCGGCCTTGCCTTGATAGAGCTGGCAGTTGGCGCAGTTACGGCCCGCAGCCCAGGTGGGCGATTTTTTGGCATCGACCTTGGTGGCGTCGTGTTTGTAGCTGATCGCGGTGGCCGCGGGATCAGATTCTTCTAGCTTTGCGGCTTGCGCGCGGACGGCAAGGCTTCCGCCGAGAGTGAGGGCTGCGAGAGAAACGGTCTGGATCAAGAACTTGCGGCGCTGAGTCATGAGAGTCTCCGAGGTCAATTTGAAACGATAATGTAGCGATTTTAGACAAATAAAATCCATTTAACTAGTCATTTCGGATAGATTTCGGTAACTAACGTTGCAATAGCGTTTCATAAATTCGTTTTACCCCTAACCGTTACACTCATTTCGTTTCAATTTGGATTTCTTGCTGGAGTTGCCATGGCATCGATCGTCAATCGCGTTACACCGAGCCTGAACGCCCACCTTCCTGCCTTTCGCAGCGGGGTTGCTGCACGGCTGGCTGGCGTGCCCGCCCAAACCTTGCGTATTTGGGAGCATCGTTATGGGGTAATCAGTCCCAACGTCAGCGCCGGTGGTCAGCGCTTGTATTCAGCACCGGATGTGGACCGATTGGTTTTGATTAAAGCACTGGTGGATGCGGGACATGCCATTGGCTCGATCGCACGTTTACCAACATCGGTGCTACAAGCCATGCGTGGCAGCATGGGAATGATTGCAAGACGTGATGGTGTGACGGCTCCGAGCAGTGAGGCGCGCGTCGCGTTGGTTGGCCCATTGGTTTCGGTGCTGGAATTTTCCGCCCCTGCGTTACATGTGATTCAACGATTTGCTGATGTGAATGCGGCAGGCCAAGCAAATGCACTCGATGCGTTGGCCTTAGCGGTCGTAGAGGTCGCCACACTCAGTGATCAATCGCTCACGCAAATGACACAGCTCAAAGAGACATTAGCTGCGCGTCAAATGATGGTGCTGTATCGCTTTGCGCCCGGTCCGGTGATCCGACGCTTACGGCAAGCCGGCATCGAAGTCATGCGTGCGCCCTCAGACGCGCAGCAAATTGAATCAGTGTGTCTGACTGCGCTACAGATGCCCGTCATCGAATCCAAATCAACGCCAACAACCCTGCCTGCCCCCCCACGTTTTGATGAGCAAGCGTTGGCGCGCTTAGCAACCACCAGCAACAGCTTGTATTGCGAATGCCCGCGTCAGTTAGCGGAGCTTTTGGTGAACGTAAACAGTTTTGAGCGTTACAGTCTCGAGTGCCAAAATCGCGGTCCAGAAGATGCGCAGTTGCACCGTGATTTACATCGCGCAGCTGGCGAGGCGCGGGAGATTCTAGAAACCGCCTTATCGCACCTGATGCGAGTCGAAGGACTCAGTAGCGGTACTTAATACCATGCAGCCGTTGTATGCGTGCTGATCAAGCGAAACGACCTTGTCGGTAGTCTTGAATCGCTTGCTGTAACTCTTGTTGGGTGTTCATGACAAACGGACCGTGTTGTGCAATCGGCTCGCCTAAAGGCTGGCCAGCGACCAACAACACGCGTGAGTCTTCAGTCACCGTTAGCTGAATGCCATCACTTGAGCCGTCATTGGCAAGAATCGCCATCCGTTGCGATTCAACGCGCGTATCTTCGATGGTTGCGCAGCCTCGGTACACATAGACAAACGCGTTGTGCGCTGCCGGTAGCGCAGTTGCAAACGTCGCACCCGCCGGCAGATGAATGTCGATGAGTTGTGGAGCGGTGATCTCGCGCTGCACCGCACCGCGCTGACCGTGCGTTGTTCCAGCTAGCAGCGTCACGGTCACGCCATCGGACCGTGTGAAGCGCGGTAAATCATGCGCCGGAAAATCGCGATACCAAGGGGCACACATTTTATGCGTGCTCGGTAGGTTGAGCCACAACTGAAACCCTTCCATGACGCCGTGTTCTTGTTGTGGAATTTCGGCGTGAATCACACCACGACCCGCCGTCATCCATTGCATGCCACCGTTTTCAAGTAAGCCCTCGTGACCCGCGCTATCTCGATGTTGCATGCGCCCTGCGATCATGTAGGTAATCGTTTCAAATCCACGATGCGGATGCTCAGGAAATCCGGCGATGTAGTCATCCGGATCGTCGCTTCCAAACGCATCGAGCATTAAAAAAGGGTCTAAGCGCCGCTGAAGGTCTTGCGTAAGCACGCGCGTCAATTTGACGCCCGCACCGTCTGATGTGGCCAGTCCCGTCACGAGACGTTCGACACGACGCGGATGCTGTATTTTTTCGGGTTCAACGAGAGCGGGCATAGACCACAGTGAATAAAAGAGACAATAAATTGAGCGGGCGTTGAATGCACATTTTAATCGGTACCACGCCCCGGATTGTTTTGCATGTGTTTAAGTTGGGGAAGATTCAGCGTCATTGGTTGAATGGTTTTGCGTGCGCGTAAATACCGTTCCATTAAATCCCAAATGGGTTCGGTGGGTTGATCGCGTGCCGTTTCGGATACCGGTGCCCAGCCTGCCACTCGATACCGTTTGTCTGCCTGTAGCGGTTTGTCACCTAAGCGCAGATCGAGAATGCGTTGTCCGTTGCGCCCGCTTGGATCGCAGGTGTATTGCAGGCCGCCAACGCGCACCATATCACCGCCTTGTTGGTAATACGGGTCCGGATTAAATAAGTTGTCGCAGACGTCTTCGAGAATCGTTTTGATCGTCTCGCCGGTCATCTCAGTGACCGTTGTGTGCGGATACGTGATGGCCGTTTGATCCATCAAGTGCTCGCGCAAAATAGCTTGTCCAGGTAGCAGTGATGTTCCCCAACGAAAGCCTGGCGAAAATGCAATGGGTGCATTTTTTTCAGCCATCAGACCATCGAGAATCAGTTGATCAAACGTACCGTTAAAGTTACCGCGTCGATACAACAATGTTTCTGTGGTGGCTAAAGGCTCGGCAAGTTGTTTGGCATAGGGCGCGCGGACACGATCAATCAGCTGCTGCATGGCAGGATCGGGCGCGATTAAATTTGAAAACACCGGCAACAACTTATAGCGAAAATCAAGAACTGCGCCGTTGCGCACGTCCATATCCAAGACAGCCAAAAACTTTCCGTTGGATCCGGCATTGGTAACGAGTGTTTGTCCGCCCGCGTTTTTAACGCGAATGGGCGCAGGCACGCCATCATGGGTGTGACCACCTAAAATCACATCGATACCGCGTACCCGCGAGGCGAGCTTGCGATCGACATCCATGCCGTTATGCGAAAGTAACACCACCGCTTGGGCACCCTGAGCGCGCGCTGCGTTGACCACGGTTTGCAGCGCTTCTTCTTGAATTCCAAAATTCCACTCAGCAACAAAGTAACGAGGATTGGCTATCGGCGTGTACGGAAAAGCTTGACCGATGATGGCAACAGAAACGCCGTTCATCGATCGGATGACAAAGGGCGGGAAGACCGGATCACCAAAGTCAGCGGTTTTGATGTTTTGAGCAACAAAATCAATCCGACCCTTAAAGTCGTTGTTCACAATCTTCTGTACACGCTCTGCGCCAAGCGTGAATTCCCAGTGCCCAGTCATCACATCGACGCCTAACAGCGCACACGCATCGACCATGTCTTGACCTTGTGTCCAAAGTGCGGTGCCTGAGCCTTGCCACGTATCACCGCCATCCAACAACAGTGCGCCTGGGCGCGTAGCCCGCAGTTGTTTGACCAGCGTGGCCAAATGTGCAAACCCACCCACCTTGCCGTAAGTGCGCGCAGCTCGTTCAAAATTTAAATAGGTAAACGCATGCGCTTCACGTGAACTCGCTTGCATGCCAAAGCGTTTGAGCAATGCCTCGCCGACCAGATGGGGTGCGCGATCGGCCATGTCACCGATGCCTAAGTTGACGCTTGGCTCACGAAAATAAATTGGGAGAAGTTGTGCATGGCAATCCGTGAAGTGCATCAGGTGCACATTGCCAAAGCGCGGTAGATCGTAAAATTTTTTGGTTTGTGCCGACGTGGCATCCAGTGGCATACCGCTGGCTGCCCCCGCAGCAAGCAGGTGCAAAAAATCACGACGGTTCACTGATTCACCGGCGACGCGGGGTCGAGTAAGAGCGCGGTGAGGTCTTTGATTTGTGCCTCGGTGAGAATGCCGTTGTGACCAAAGCGCGGCATGTTAGAGCAAGCTGAGTAAGCTTGTGCGTTCCAGATTTTTCCGTAGGTATAACGTTGAATGGCTTCGCTGTTACCACGTAACTTACCGAAACCTAACAGGCTTGGGCCGATGGTGCCAAACGATATTTCTTGTTTACTCATTTGATGGCACGCGTAGCAGTTACCGCCAGATGCATTTTTTGGATCATCAGAAAATTGTTTGCCCACACCACTTTGCGCGATGCGTTCACCAGACTTCCAGTCGCCCAATAGTTTTCCGTCTGCTGGGTAGCGAATACTCGCCATATTTTCTTTTTCGATCGTTGCAGCAATCTCTTTATTGACACTGGTGGACGGAGGGATGCTGCAGGCGGATTGCGCAAGATCCTGATTCAATCGATCGAGCGTTGCTTGACCGGTTTCTTTAAATGAAGCGCGCATGACTTCGTGCGCTTGCTTGGCGATATCCAGCTCGGTGGGGGTGGCGCACCCACCCAACACAAAGAGTAGGACCAATAACAGAGGACGTGGCTGCGTCATGACAAGCTCCTAGCGCTTGATGGCAGGTGCGTTGAACGCAGCGCCATTGGCGTTGTAGGCAAGAAACGTGGTGAGTGCGATGGAAGCTTCCGAAGTGAACTTCAGCTCAGGAAAACGTTGTTGGCGAAAACAATCGTATAAGCGCCATTGAAATGTGCGTAGTTCACCCTGCGAGACGCGATACGCCGGCCACGTGGTGTATCCCAGTTGGGCGCCTGCTTTTTCAGTGAGATTAGGTAGGTCTTGCAGACGAATGCGTTTGCCGCTTTCGCCATGACAGGTCGCACAAGCAAAGTCATGCGGACCACCACGAAAATAAAACATCTTTTCGCCAAGTCGATACGCTTGGGCTTCTTTGGGATGGCTAATGCTGACGTTCATTTTGGTGCCGCGTGATTCGGCGGTAATCCATGCCGCAAGTGCTTCAAAGTCAGAGCGATTGGTGCCCGAGCCAAACGGCCGTTTGGTGGCATCTGCCAGAGACATCCCTTGTAACGTCACCATGCAATGCACGAGACGCGTTTCGAGATCCATCACACGATCTGCATCGGAAAAATAACGGGGTAGCTGTGCATACGCACCGGTCACTACGCCTGGACCCAAGCCCAGATCACAGCGCTCGAGCGATACACCTTTGGGGCCACGCTTTTGTTTCCACACATCTTCGCCCCGCGCCTCCCATAAATCTGCTGGGTTGCCGTCTTGGAGTTGTTGGCGATACTTGGCGATTTCGTCTACCGCAGATTGCGCTGACGTCACTGCGGCGTAGCCGAGCAGTAAACCAGCGATGGCGAGGGTTCGGAATACAGTCATGCGATCTCCCTTAAACGCAGATGCAGTGTGATGCCGCAATCAGGCGGGGCGTACTTTAAAAAACGCAGCGTACTTGGTTGCGATGATGGGTTAATTGATCGTGGCTTCGTCGGTGCGCTGCTCGCCTTTGTTGTCTACCCAGGTGACGCTGATACGCTCGCCCTTTTGACCTGCCTTGAAGTTAAATTCAAGAAATGGATTTTTTGAAACAGCGGGTCCCCATTGCGCCGAGAGCACCACTTTGCCGTTGTGTGTCGCGCTGACACTTTGAATGAAGTGGGCTGGCACGAGTTGACCGGCACCGTCTTTGCGTTGACCCGTTTCCATTTCGTGACTCATCAGTACTTTGACATTGACAACACCGTCACGGGCGACGGCTCGAATGCGCATGGGATCTGCCATGACGTTCTCCTTAATTGAAGCGTAAATAATTTTTGTTGATCAACCGGCCATGGCGATTACCCGCCGCAGCCGCCCAACGTGACTTTGATTTCTTTTTTGACCATATAAAACTTACCATCTGCGCGTACTAACGCGTAGACGTCAGAGGTTTGTCCCATTTTGACGCGGGTGGTGACCGTGCCCTCGGTGCCGCTGGGGAGCTCAAAACTCGCCGCCAACGGCTGCGGATTTTTATCAATCAATACGGCAATCGATTGGGTGCCCGGCAATTTGCTATCGACTGCAATGGGGACCACCGCACCGTTTTCAGCAATGTCCGGTGCGCGCAGTTGAATGGCATCCGAACTTGCTGGTGTACTCGCGCCTAGCGCTTTTAATGTTTCGGCCATGGTTTTGCTATCAAAGGCGATTTTGTTCCAACCATTGGCGAGTACGTCGCTGGGTCGGAGAAAACCGGCAGTAGCAAGTAGCGCAAGTAGGCCAGCGCTACCTGTACTTTTTAAAACGGTGCGACGCATTGGGTTCATGGCATTCTCCAGCGGGGGGTGAGGGAATCGATAGAGTCTAACGCGCGCCGGACAAAATCCATTGCACGAGGCGATTGATTTCGTCGTCAGCGAGATGGGCTTGCGCGGGCATGGGGATGTTTCCCCACGCGCCAACGCCACCGGCGCGTATCTTTTGGGCAAGTTTGGTGTTGGCTTGGTTGTCAGTTTGATGGCGTTTTGCGATTTCTTGAAAGCTTGGACCCACCAAACGATTGGCAATGCCGTGACAACTTAAACACGCATGCTTGGTGGCCAGTGCACGCGCCTCTGCATGGGCGGTGCTGGATTTGGCCGCGTTGGTGTCGGAGGACGTGGCCGTTGTAGACGTGGCCGCGCTAGCGACACGCGTGGTTACGGTGCCACGCGTTGGGCCGATTAAGCGTTGTTGTTCGGCAAGATTGCCATGGGCATCGCGCGCGTGCTCTGGTAGCTCGGAGCGTAGTTGCGCTTGCTGAGTGCAGTTGTGCATACAGGCGGTGTTGTTGGTGTCGGGTTTACCTTGCACTGACCACAGGCCATGATTCATGTGTAAACCAAACCGATTCGGTAGTCGTGCCTGCACTTGCGCCATGTTTTGATCGGACAGCACGAAATCATCGGGTACCACATTACCCAACGACAAAATGTACGCGGTGACTGCGTACACTTCTTCGACGCTCAAGGTTTGTGGCGCGTTCCAAGGCATCGCGCGATTGATGTAATCCCACAGCGTTGAGATACGTGACAACTTCATCAAGGTGGTGCGACCCTCGCTCGGTTTAGTGAGTGCGGCAACGCGGCCGTTGGCGATGTCTGTTGCCGTTGTCCCGCCCACCAGTGGAGGAAAGGTTTGATTGGATTCACCGAAGGTTCCGTGACAGGAGGCGCACTTAGCCTCCCAAACATCTTCGCCACGTTTGACGCTGCCAGAACCCTTGGGAAGTCCTTTAAAGTCAGCGCGCACGTCGATATCCCAAGCAGACACTTCAGCGGCAGTGGCTGCACGACCCACGCCGGGATACTTGGTTTGCGCAACACTGTATGTTGTAAACAGCATCAACACCACACAGAGCATGAGGCGAACCCCAGGGCGCAACCTATTGTGCAAGTCGGTGGATGGACGAAGGTATTGCAGCGCGTGTTGCAATGCGTATTGCAATGCGTGTTTATCCAACTTGCACATTGCTCACTTCACCGTTTTCAGCCACTTTCCAGGACTGAATCATATTGTTGTGATAAATCGAGCGCGTGCCGCGGACAGCACGTAGTTGTCCGATGGTGGGTTGCACATAACCCGTTTCATCAATCACGCGACTTTGTAAAATCGCTGGCTGACCATTCCATTGCCAATCGATATTAAATCGAGTGAGTGCTTTGCTCAGTATTGGTGTTTCTAAACGTGCGGTCCGCCAGTTGCGCCCGCCATCGACCGAGACATCGACGCGCTTGACGCGACCACGTCCAGACCAAGCCAAGCCAGTCACGTTATAAAAGCCATGATCCAATAAAGTTTGCCCGCCAGAAGGTGAGGTGATGACGGATTTGGCTTCTTGGATCTGTGTGTACTGACGATGCATTCCATCGGGCATCAAATCAACGTAATGCAGTACTTCTTCGCGTTGATCCCAGCGTTGATCACCCACCTCAAGGCGACGCAACCACTTCACCCAAGACACGCCTTGCGCGCCCGGTACCACCAAGCGCAGTGGATAGCCATTTTCAGGCCGCAGCATTTCGCCGTTCATGGCCCAAGCCACGATCACATCATCGAGTGCTTGTTCAATCGATATGCTACGTGACAGACCGGAGCCGTCGCCGCCTTCGGCAAGTACAAAGCGCGCAGTTTTTTTATGAAAGCCACTCAGATCGAGTAAGGTCGATAAACGCACGCCGGTAAATTCACAGCAAGACAACATGCCGTGTGTGTATTGCACTGACGGTACGGCGACATTGCCCCATTCCATCCCAGTGTTGGCGCCGCATTCAATAAAGTGAATGCGCGACACAGAGGGCAGACGCATTAAGTCGTCCATGGTGTAAACGCGTGCTTGCTTGACTAGACCCATCACCATCAAGCGGTGTTGCGACGGATCGATATCCCACCAACCTTGATGGTGTCGCTCAAAGTGCAGTCCGTTGGGCGTCAGGATGCCAAAGCTGCCTTGGAGCGGTGTAAAGGCTACCGACGATTGCGTGACACGCGTGAGGCCAGGGCTTTGTCGACGCTGTAAATTTTTTTCCCACTGCGACGGTTGGCCATAACCAAAGGTGGCTACGGGTTGTCCTAAGCCGATGCGATGCGGTTGTGGTTTAAGGATCGATGGATCCCCTTGGGCGGCATTGTCCGCAGCATGACTGGGTAAGGCGAGCGTTGCAGCACCAGCAGCACCCAAGGTGTGTTGTAAAAAGCGACGGCGCGAGGAACGCGTTGGTACGCGCGCTGTTTCGGTGGCTGGGAGAATGCGTCCAAAAAATTTACGTGCGGACATCGAGCGCTCAATACTTTTTGGATGGTACGAGAGAAAGTAACGCAGAAAAATCTGTGGCTGATTGATAGCCCACCTTGCGCGCGAGAACCTTGCCCTGACCATCAAGCATCAGTAGTGTTGGCGTGGCACGAACCCCAAGGAAGGCTGCGAGATCTTTTTCGCTGCGTATCTTGCTATCGATCCATGTGGTTTCTCGAGCGCCATGAATATTGATGGCAAGCAGGGTGTAGTCCCGTTTGAGGATGGATTGAACCTGCGCGTCACGAAAGGTGTTTTCTGCCATGCGTCGACACGCAGGACAACCATCTTGCTCAAAAAAAATTAATAGGCGCTTGCCTTCACGCTCTGCGTCTTTGGCATCTTCAAGCAACAGCAAAAAACTTTCGCTAAACACACCTTTGGGCGCATGCGTGCTGGCATCGGCTCGCGCAGTGGCAGGGGTCACAGTCAGCGGAACAAAAACAACAAGGTTGAAGCAGAAAAAAAATAGCAACGTACGCGCTACGCGAGTGTTCTTGAAAAATTGCAGCGAGTGGGTGGCGTTACGCGTAGGTGTAGACATGGTCAAACTATAGCTTGCGCAGCGCGCTATGGCGTGGAGTGGATCAACAAATGAAATTGAAATAGCCCAAGACTGCGCTTGTGCGGCGCACTATTGAAATTCGATGGCATCACGAATCGCCGCAATGCCAGCTTGTGCGCAGGCCGCATCGGCTTCGCCACCGGGTGCGCCTGACACACCGATTCCGCCCAAGGTGCTACCGCCCGCATCGATCGGCAAGCCACCACCAAACGCGGCTACCTGCGGCAACTGACGGATGCCGCTCATCGGCTTGTTGGCTTGCGTTTCTTCGGCAAGCGCTGCGGTCGACAAACGAAAACTCGCCGCCGTCCAAGCTTTGTCCATTGCCGCTCGCACGGTGTGGGCACCACCAAATCGATCGCGTAGTAACACCTGCGTGGTGCCAGAGCGATCGGCCACGGCTACGCTCACTTGATACCCCGCGCGTCGGCAACTGGCGAGCGCAGCTTGAGCGGCTTGCATTGCCATCTCAGGTGTGAGTTGACGGGTTGTGAAGGTGGCGTCTTGGGCATTGACCATGCATGCAGCACTCGACATCCCAATCAAGCCCACCACCCGAAGCATTGATTTCATGGCAATCCTTTCAGCGAAAGCCATAGTATGCCTGCCGTTTAAGGCACGCGGACCCAACGTTGGGTACGACCAAACAGCGGTAGACCGATATAACCGCGTACCTCGAGCGCTTTACCGCCATCGATGGGACGCAAGAGGCATTGATATATTCGGCCATCTTCTGGATTGAGAATTTCGCCACGCGCTTGTTGCCCGTTTGGCTCGGGTGTTGCGCGCAAAATGCTCAACCCAACCACGGGTTGATTTTTTAACTCGCCGACGCATTCTTCACACAAGGGTTGGGCGCTCGGTGCAGGCGGTGCGAAAATTTCTAAGACCACGCCACGCAACTGGCCATCGACGTGATCAATCCGGATCAAACTTTCTGCCATGCCCGTTTGATCGCTATAGGTTTTCCATACGCCAACCCACGCAAGAGATTGACTCTGCGCGATGGTTGAATACAAACCCAAGCAGAAAAAAAATAAAATGGATCGACCGAATGCGACCCGAAGGTGATTGCATCGAAGGCGCACGAGGGGAGCCCCAAAAAAACAGAACGCGCGACGGATCGATTTAGCCCGCGCGACGGATCGCCACGGTATCGAGCTTCATGCGCTCTCGAATGGGCAGCGCCGAAACGGCCACGCAAGTACGTGCGGGTTTGTGTGGGGCAAAGCGTTTCTCGTAGACGGCATTGACGCGCGGGTAATCTTGCATATCGGTGAGATACACCACCGACTTGACCACATCCTGCAAGGTGCACCCGGCGGCGGCTAAGATGCGCTCGGTGTTGGTGATGGCTTGTTCAGTTTGCTCGATGACATCATCCGACACGACTTGTCCTGTCTTGGGGTCGAGCCCACCCATTCCAGAGGTGTGTACCCAATCTCCAACAACTGCTGCGTGTGAAAACGGTCCGGGTGGGTTGGGTGCATCTGGTGCGGTCACAAGTTGAATACGTTGCATGGTTATTCTCCGATAGGATGGTGAGCGAATGTTGTGACTAAGCGTCGATCTGCGCGCTGATCCAGTTGCGTAATTGCCCTGCAGTTGCAAAACCGGCGATGCGTCCGAGTTCTACATCGCCGCGTAACAACAGCGTGGTCGGTAAGCTACGGACAGCAAATTCAAGGGCAAGTGACTCAAAAACTTCGACATCAATTTTAACTGCATCAAGTTGATCGGCGTATTCGTTTAATACCGTGGATAACATGGGCGCCAAGCGTTTGCAGATCGCGCATTGCGGTCCGGTAAAGGTGATCAGCAGCATGCGTTGAGAAGCGCGTAAGGTGTTGAGTGCTTCGCTGCTAATTAAGGCGGCGGGTCGTGGTGGATGCATTAGCAAGCACCCCTGACAAACCGGTTCATCGTTCAGCCGCCCACGCTTTGCCGCGTTCTGCCAGATAGCCACCCAAAAAGTCATCGGCGCCGACGTTTAACGCGCCGTTAATTAAATTAAATGCGTTTCCGGTGTTCACGGTTTCGAGCGCTTCAACAATCTCGCCATCCGTCGCACCACTTGAGCGCAAGGGTAAAAAATCTTCGGGTGTGATGCCATGTGGGTCACCATTGGCTTTGAGTGCAAATTCAAATAAGGCGGTCTCTTTGGTGTTGAGTCCAATGCCTTGCGGATCAAAGCGTAAGGCCGCTGCGACTTCTGCATCACTGGCCCCCGCATTTTTCATCGCAGTGGCATGAAACGATACGCAGTAATCGCAGCGATTGATTTCGGCCAAGGCGGTCATCACCGCCTCTTTAAATTTGACCGATAAACTGCCTTGGGTGAGTAAGGCCATCAAACGATGAAAATTGGCTCGTCCCAATTCTGGAAATGCGGCATACGCACGAAACAAATTCGATACCTTGCCTTTGCCGCGGACTTGCTCGAGTTCGTCATACAGTGCGCGGCGAGCGCCGGTGGCGTGTTCTGGAGAAACGAGTTCGATAAATGGTTCGGGATGATCCTGACGACTCCATTGACCCATGAGAGACTTCTCCTTTGAATGATCTTTCGTGCGTACGATGTTGTCTGGGTGGTGAGTGACTGTCAAATCTTGGATTGCAAGAGGTCAGTCGACATGCGAAATCTGCATAGGATTTGGTCTGGTGCGCCGCAATTAGATACCAACACGTAAAGAAAAAAATTTATTTATTTGGGGTGAGTGTGTTGTCGACGCAACGAATTTTTTGCTTGGCCATGGCGTTGTCGCTTGGACCGACGGTCTCTAATTCGTTTGCGCGGTTTGCTTACGCGCTGGTACTGCCAGCGATGCGCGATGACTTGGCACTGAGTTTTTCATTGGCTGGATTGTTAAACACGAGCAATGCCCTGGGCTATTTAATCGGTGCGATTTTGACGCGCTTGTTGGTGCAGTCTTGGGGCAACAAAGTGTTATTTCATCGCGGGATGTTACTCACCGTGTTCGCCGTGTTAGTTACCGGCTGGTTACGTGATGTGACTGCACTTGCAGTCTGTCGATTGCTCGCTGGCGTTGGTGGCGCAGCGGTGTTTATTTGCGGTGGCGCATTGGCCGGTAATATCGTTGCGCAAGACCCCAAATGGAGTACGCGTTGCATCACGATTTACTTTGGAGGTGCGGGCTTGGGGTTGTTGTTGAGTGGCGTGTTGATTCCGTGGTGGCTTGCGCGATACGGCGTGGCGGCTTGGCCCGATGTATGGTGGGGCATGGGTGGATTGTCTGCAGGAATGACATTGTTGGCCGCCTATGCAGTCAATCAAATTGAAGAACCCACGCAAGCGCTAGGCTCGTCCTATTGGCCATTGCGTCCGATGCTGCCCGCATTTATTGCGTATTCGTGCTTTGGTTTGGGTTACATCGTCTACATGACGTTTATTGTGGCTTGGGTCAAAACCCAAGGCGCAAGTACGGCGACGGTGATACTGATGTGGAGTGCCTTGGCGATTGCGACGCTGATTGCACCGCTGTTGTGGTCTGCGCCTCTGACCCATTGGCGAGGTGGACGTGCGATGGCCAGTGTGATGATGACGTTGGGTGTGGGTGCGTTATTACCGGTGTTACCTTTTTCACAGGCATGGCTCACACCGGCGACGATTATGTCAGCAACGTTATTTGGATTAGGGATGTTCAGTGTGCCTGCGTCAGTGAGTGCATTGATTAAACAAGCCTTACCTAAACCGGCCTGGGGCGCGGCGATGGCGACTTTTACGATCGCTTTTAGCCTCAGTCAAATGGTTGCACCGCTACTCGGTGGATGGGTGGCCGACATGAGTGGCACGTTACGCTCGGGCCTGAGTTTTTCGGCAGCGGTGGTGTTACTGGGCGCGCTGATTGCTTGTTTGCAACGCGAGACGCGCATCGGTTAAAGCGATACCCGGGATGCTGCAGTGACGGCTTAGTCGGCTTGATCCAACCCAAAGCGCTGACACAACACCACCAGGGCCTCGTACAACACATGGGCAGCCAGTGATGCCGTCATGCCTTGATGATCGTGCGCTGGACTGACCGTGTTTACATCCACTGCAACTAAATCAAGCCCGGCTAAACCACGCACGATGTCTAGACCTTCGCGCGCCGATAATCCGCCCCAGCTTGGTGTCGCCACGCCAGGCGCGCACGCTGGATCAAAGGCATCCATATCAAAGCACAACACCACGGGGTGACCGCGCAGTGCCGCGTGTAATTGCTCGAGTACCGAAGCGATACCGCGCTGCATGAGTTCGGTAAAGGTGATGACTTGATAACCAAATTCGCGTACGTAAGTAAAGCCACCTTGCTGGTAAGTCGAGCCACGCACACCAATGTGATAAACACGCGATGGATCGACGAGTTTTTCAAGCGCAGCGTGCGTGAATTGCGTGCCAGCGTTGTATTCATCACCGGCGGTAAAACGCATGGTGTCGGTGTGTGAGTCGATGTGAATCACCGCCAATGGCCCATGCGTGGCATGCAGCGCGCGCATTTGCGGCAGTGACACGCTACCGTCACCGCCCATGGTGATTGGCACCACACCCGCAGACACGATGACGCGCATCGCGGCTTCAATGGCTGCAAAGGCCTCTAGGATCCGGCTCGGAATCACACGCACATCGCCACAATCAATCAGCCCTAAACGTTGCATCGGGTTGTAATCGGAGCGCTCCGGATTAAACGGCCGGACCAATCGCGATTGTTCGCGAATCGCACTCGGCCCTTGGCGCGCACCCACGCGAAATAAATGCGTACCGCAATCAAAGGGCAGGCCTAAAACTGCGGCTCGGGCCTGCGCGAGGTCACGAGAAAACGGTGCGCCCAGTAAGGTCAGCGGGCCCGTGCAAAGCGCGTCAAGTTGTGGATGGTGGGCCATACGTGCGTACGCTTTTCTTTAGTCAACTTTGATATTGTTGTCTTTGGCCACCTTCGACCAGATCCGCATTTCGTCATTCAATTGTTTTTGAAACTCTGCGGGTGTGGTGGCGGTGGGCGTCACGCCCAGACCGGCGTAACGTTCGCGCACATCCGGTAAGGCAATCGCTTTGGCGATTTCTTCGCGGATGCGATCGACCACTGGTTTGGGTGTGCCCGCTGGTGCAAGAAAGCCCCACCAGTTGTCGACGATCATGTTTTTGTAGCCGAGTTCATCAAATGTGGGAACGTCAGGCAAAGCAGAGAAACGCTTGGCGCTGGTGACAGCCAACACGCGGAGCTTTCCGCTCGTCACATGCACTAAACCAGAAGCAGAACTGGAGATCACGCCGTCCACTTGGTTGCCGATGGCGTCTTGTAATGCAGGCGCTGAACCTTTGTACGGAATGTGGTTGAACTGCACACCGGCTTGGTTTTCAAGAATCACACCCAACAAATGCGTGAGTGAACCGTTGCTGGCATTACCGATGGTGATGGCGTTAGGTTTTGCTTTGGCTGCAGCAATTAATTCAGCCAAATTTTTGCTGCGAGGAATCGGCGCGAACAACAACTGTGGCGAGGTACCCACCACGGTGACCGGCGCAAAGTCCTTAATCGGGTCGTAAGCCAATGTCGGCATGACGGTGGCGTTGATTAAGAACGGGTTATCCGCGAGCAACAACGTGTGACCATCGGCGGCTGCTTTGCCAACGTAAGTGGTCCCAATGACTGTGCTTGCGCCGGGGCGGTTAAACACCACCACCGATTGCTTGAGTGACTCTTGCAGTTTGGCGGCAATGAGACGAGCGATCACGTCCGAGCTACCCCCGGGTGGGTAGGGGACCGAAATTTCAATGGTTTTTGTGGGCCACGCTTGGGCTTGGGCCAACGCACTCACACCGAGTAACAACAGTGCCAAGAATCGAGATGCAATACGCATGGGTTTCTCCGATGCAATAACAACCAAGGAATAAAAATAGGGGGAAAAGCAGCGCAATCAGTTTACACGCGGCGATGGTATTTCTGTGGTGCTTTCAATGCCATCTCGCTATGCAAGATGCACAAGGTGTATGCACGATGACAGCACATGCGCGCACCGACGCATGGCGTGCAGGCTGGTATGCTTTGCCTCATGAATCTCAGCCAAAAAATACAAGCCGCCCACGCCGAGCTCGAGGCTTTGTGCGCAAGTCTCATCGCCATTCCCAGCGAAAACCCGCCCGGCGATACCACCGCGCTGGCAGATTTTGTGGAGCAATTTCTGCTGGCGATTCCTGGCATGCAGGTAGAGCGTGTGATTGGACGCGCACCGGCGGTCAATTTAGTTGCGCGTTTGCTGGGTGCGCAACCCGGGCCGCGTTTATTGTTTAACGGCCATCTGGATACGTTTCCTGCGGGTGACTTGCAGGCGTGGCGAGATTCACCGTTTTCGGCGCGCGTTGAAAGTGGCCGTATGTATGGTCGCGGCGCATGCGACATGAAAGCCGGCTTGGCTGCAGCGATGTTGGCGGCTAAGTTGCTTGCCGACGAACAGCACGCGTTACGCGGTGAGTTGGTGTTGACCTTTGTGAGTGACGAAGAAACCGGCGGCACTTGGGGTACGCAGTATGTTCTTGCGCACGTGCCGCATGCACGCGGTGAGGCCATGCTTTCGGCCGATGCCGGTAGTCCACGTGTTGTGCGTTTTGGCGAAAAAGGACAGCTGTGGATTGAACTGACTGCACGCGGCGTATCCAATCATGGTGCGCATGTCCATCTAGGTGATAACGCGATTGTGCATCTGATGGCAGCGTTGCAATCGCTACAAACCATGACTGCGTTAACGTGTCCGATTCCAGATGACGTAATGGCCGCAATGCGCGAAGCGCAACCCGTGTCTGAAGCCTTGTCCGGTCAAGGAGAGTTTGCAACGCTGACCCATTGCACCGTGAATGTCGGCACCATTTCGGGTGGGATTGCAGTCAATATCATTCCAGATCGTGCACAAGCGCGGGTGGATATTCGCTTTCCGCCGGGTTGGACGCTCGATGACATGCGTCACGAAATTTCCGCGCGTTTAAGCGCACATAATAACGTCACGTGGCTGGAACTGAGTTCGCACGAACCCAATGTGACTTCGCCAAACGAGACCATCGTACAAACGGTGTTACGTCATGCGCGTTCTGGTACATCGCAAACCGTGGTGGCGAACATGCGCCCCGGATTTTCTGATTCGCGCTTTTACCGCGCTGCGGGTATTGCGTCGCTGGTGTATGGTCCTGCACCTAACAACATGGGTGGCGCAGATGAGTTTGTGTTGATTGAAGATTTGCATGCGGTGTTTCGTGTACATGTTCTCGCCGCCGCTGATTATCTCGGGCATCCTGGTCCATTTATTTGAGCGCGTGACGTTGCGCTGAAAAGGAGTTTCGATGCAACCTACGATGCAACACCTCGCTTTACTTGTTCGCTATACCGGCATTAGCTTTGTGGCCGGGGCGGTCAATCACGGTATGTTTAGCGAACAGCGCGCCGTACTTACTGCCGCGATGGGGGTGCTGTTTTTTTTAATCGGCGGTGTTTTGGATCTGCGTGCTGATCCGCATGGACGTACGCGCTGGGTAGATTTGTTGGGCTTTGGTATCGTGGCCTCGATCGGACTGGGATTTTTTACCGGCGGCTTACAGCATTTTCCGGATTCACCCGAGCGCAGCCAATGGGTGGTCCCGCTGGGTTTTTTTCTGAGTCTGCTCGCGATGTTTTTTACACAGTGGCGAGGTCAAGTGGCACGACGCACGGTGTTGGGTTATGCGGGATGGGCTGGTGTATTGGTGATTGCGGGGTCGTTGGGTGCAGCGCGTTATTTAGCACTCACGCCAACCACCGAGGCACATGCAGATGAACACAGTCATTCACATGCAACGCCCACTCAGATCACAGCGGCGCCATCCGCCCCTGCGGCGATCAGCACGCTGCGCAATGTGGTGATTGAGATGGACGACAGCATGCGTTTTTCGCCAGCCACGGTGCAAGCGCGTGTCGGTGAGCCTTTGCGTTTTATCGTGATCAATCAAGGCAAGCTCCCGCATGAGTTTGTTTTAGGAAAAGAAGCAGATTTAGTTGCGCATGCAAAAGACATGCAGCGTGCGCAAGCCACGCACCATCACCATCAGAACGCGCTTTCTGTTAAACCGGGCGAAACGGGCACTTTGCTTTGGACCTTTGATCAGGCGGGTGTGTGGGGTGTGGCCTGCTTTGAACCAGGACATTACGCCGCTGGTATGCGCGCAGAAGTGCGTGTGAGCGCTAAGTAATTTGCTGCAAAGCCAATGTAACGATCATCTACTCAACGAGGGCTGACCTTCATGCGCGTACGACGCTGTGTTTCGTTGGTTTTGTTTTTCATGTGGCCATTGCTCGGTTGGACGCAAGGCACGTATCCCAATAAACCCATCAAAGTGGTGTTACCACTACCTGCGGGTGGCATTGTGGACATTGTGGGTCGCGCCGTGACAGAAAAAATTTCTGCTACGTGGGCGCAACCCATCGTGATTGAGAATCGACCCGGCGCGAATAGCAATATTGGGATCGAGGCCGTTGCTAAAGCTGTACCGGATGGTTACACGTGGTTGATTGGTGGCCCGGCGATTTTGTCGAATCCAGCGATCTATCCCAATTTGCCTTGGCATCCGCAAAAAGATTTTGTCTGCGTTGCACTCATTGTGTGGACACAAAATATTGTGGTGGTACCTGCCGCCTTACCGGTGAGCACGCTCAAAGAGTTTGTCACCTATACCAAAGCGCGACCCGGCCAACTCAATTTTGTGAATCCAGGCTCGGGGACTTCCAACCATATGCAAACAGAATTACTACGCCAAGTCGCTGGCTTGGAGATGGTATCGATTGGCTACAAAGGCCAGCCGCCCGCGATTCCGGACTTAATCAACGGGCAAGTGTCTTTCATGGCGCCTTCGTTGGGGTTGGTGCAACAACACATTCAGTCGGGTCGACTCAAACCCTTGGCAACTTTTACCAGTGAACGTTTACCGCAGTTGCCCCAATTGCCAACGATTGCAGAAGCGGGGTATCCAGATGCATTACTGGTGCCGTGGTTTGGTGCGTACGTGTCTTCAAAAACACCCAAAGAACTGGTGCAACGTATTCACGGTGCGTTTGAAGCGGCGTTGAAGGCGCCGGATGTGATTGACCGCCTAGAAAAATCAGGCAGTCAAGCCGGTAAGCCATTTAGCTTGGCGCAGCTCGAGGTCATCGTGCGTGATGACATGTCGCGCTACGCCAAGGTGGCTAAGTTTGCCAACATCAAACCGGAGTAAACCGCGCGCCGGCTTGTGTTGGCGTTTAACCACTGGCTGGGCTTAAGCGACTTTCGTTGCTTGTTCTTTGAGTGCTGTTTTGACTGCTTGTGGCGTGAATGGAATGGTGCGCATACGCACGCCAATGGCATCAAACACGGCATTGGCAATCGCGGCTGGAATCGTGGTGGGGGTTTGTTCTCCCGCCCCCCAAGCCGGTGTTCCAGGTTGATCGATCAGCGTGGCATGCACTTTGGGCGCTTCATTAATGCGCAAGATGGGATACGTGTTCCAATCCACGCTTTGAATGTCGCTGCCTTTCCATTGCACTTCTTCCATCAGTACGCGGCTCACGGTTTGAATGGCGCCGCCTTGTAGTTGATTGAGCACGCCATCCGGATTGATCATTTGCCCGCAATCGTGGGCAATATACAAATTGCTGACCTTGATTTTTCCGGTGCGACGATTTACTTCAACTTCGGCCACGGTGGCGACATACGTGATGGCGTTGTTGTAGCGCACGTACGAAATACCCCGTCCTTTTGCAATCTCGCCGCGTCCACCCGCATCTGCACTCGGGCCAGAACGCGTTTGCCAGTTGGCTAACTTCATGGCGGCTTTGATCACCGCGATCGCGCGAGGATCGCTTAAGTGTTTAAGACGAAACTCGGCGGGGTCACTGCGTGTAGCGGTGGCCAGTTCGTCTACGAAACTTTCGTTACCAAAGCTATTTTCAATACGCCCCGGACTGCGTAAATGTGAAGAGCGCAAGAACGTATTGGCGACGTGCTTGGTGTTCACCCACACATTCGGGAATGCGTAGGGGGCGGCACTGTTTTGAAACAAAAAGCCCACCCAGTTTCCAGGACGAGCCACATTGGTTTCTTCAGCACCGAGCAATGGAAAATCGAGCGGCTTCATAAAAGCAATGCTGTTGTTGGCGATATAAAAATCGCTCTTCCAACCGGTGATGTTGCCTTTTTCATCGATACTGGCTTCAAAATCCATCGCACGCGGTGGGCTCTTAGGTGCCAGCGCAGTTTCATCGTGACGCATCCATTGCATCCGTACTGGCTTGCCGATCGCAATGGCGACCATCGCGGCATCGAGGGATGCGTCTTCGTGTCCGTTCCGTCCATAACAGCCCGAACCATCGACATAGAGCAATCGAATCGCCGATTTTGGTAGCCCAGTGATCACAGAGATTTCGTGTTGCATCGAATGCGTGGCTTGTGAAGGGCTCCACACGGTGAGCTGACCATTTTGAAAATCAGCCACGGCGCATGAAGGGCCGATCGAAGCGTGGGTTTGTACAGGAAATTGGTAAGACGCTTTGATCCGTTTGGCGCCGGTAGCAAACGCCGTTTCAATATTGCCCACTTTTTGCGTCACATCTTCTTTGGCCAACGGCATCTTGCGCCAGGTGTCGAAAATATTGGCTTTAGCGGGTAAGTCGGCGCCTTTTTTCCATTGCACTTTGATCGCACGCGAGGCTTTGACAGCCGCCCATTCGGTGTTTGCAACAACTGCTAAAAATTCGCCTTTACGTACGGTTTGGACATACCCTTTGATTTTCTTGGCTGCGCTGTCATCAACAGATTGAATGTTGGCGCCAATGGCATCTGGTCTAATCACTCGGGCATGCAACATATTGGGCACAGTGAAGTCATGTATGAAGACAAATTCACCGGTGACTTTTGCCGGAATATCCAAGCGGGCAACCGATTGACCAACGATTTTGTACTCGGTGTGTTTTTTGAGCGCCACCTTGGGATCGACTTTGATTTGAAATCCGTTGCCAATCAAACTGCCGTAGGGCACTTGTTGCGCTGGATTGGTCTTGACACGGATCACACCTTCCACGATCTCGAGTTCGTCGACAGCAACCGATAATTTTTCTGCAGCTCGCTTGCGTAACGCTTCGCGTGCATTAGCCGCCGCGATGCGTAGCTCGCTACCACCTTGTGAGATCGATAGCGCACCCCCGGTGAGCCATTGATCCGGTGTGGTGGCGGTGTCGCCCATGACCATGGTG
>CANIIA010000032.1 GCA_947467435.1 Betaproteobacteria bacterium | reverse complement strand
TGGTCGTCGCGCGCAAGCTCAGCGAAGCGGTGAGCGCGCCCGTGCGTGCCGCGCACGGCGATTGGCAGGTTGGATGTTCGGTTGGCTTAGCGATTTACCCGCTCGATGGTGAGACTGCAGAATTATTAATCGCGATCGCCGATCGCGAAATGTACCGCGTCAAAGAGGCGCGACACGCCGCCGATAGAACGGGTCGGGTGGGTGAAGGCTTGCGCGCTTAGTTGTTGATGAGTGCGTGTGCTGCCCAGCGTAAATCGACATTACCACCCGAAATAATCACCCCAACGCGCGCACCCCGAAAATCTCGCTTGGCCTCGAGTAGGGCCGCGGCAGCTAGTGCACCAGTGGGTTCGACGACGATCTTGAGTCGTTCCCAAAGCCAGAACATCGTGCGCAGTAATTCGGTGTCATCCACGGTGAGCATGTCATGCACCAGGTTCATCACTAACGGAAACGTGAGCGTACCTAATGAAGGCGTGCGCGCACCATCGGCAATGGTGTCTGGGTTATGAACGGTTTGCAGCGTGCCTGTATGAAATGTGCGCGTGGCATCATCACCGGCGGCAGGTTCAACACCAATGACTTTGCATTGCGGTGAGAGCGCATGCGCGGCCAACGCACAACCAGACAGTAAGCCGGCGCCCCCACAACACACCAACAAATAATCGAGCGCGCCCACCGCATCAAATAATTCTTTAGCAGCGGTACCTTGCCCAGCAATGACATGTTGGTGGTCGTAAGGTGGCACGACCACGAGCCCGCGTTGCTGGGCAATCTCGGCGGCAAATTGTTCGCGCACGACTTGGTGTTTGTCATACAGAATCACTTCAGCGCCATACGCGCGCGTGGCCTGGACTTTGACCGGCGGCGCATCCATTGGCATCACAATGACCGTGGGGATACCGAGCATGCGTCCGGCCAAGGCCACGGCTTGCGCATGATTCCCTGAGGAATAGGCTAAAACACCGCGGGTACGCTCGGCCGCATTTAATTGCGACAATGCATTGAATGCGCCGCGAAATTTAAAGGCGCCCATACGCTGAAAATTTTCGCACTTAAAAAATGCGGTTGCGCCCGTGCGTGCATCGACAGTCGATGAGGTGATGACCGGCGTGCGATGGGCGTGACCCTCGAGTCGTGTGGCGGCGGCTGCAACATCGGCATAAGTGACGGGCAGAGCGGCGTAATCAATGGGTGGCATGCGGGCATCCTAGGAAGTGCGGTTTTGCGAACACGTATTCTACTCAGCCACGCAACGCCCGACACGCTCGCTACAATCCAATCACAATCACAATGGCGGCTTGCAATCGAATCAGGTGACCAGTGCATTGTTGTGTCGCCACACGATTGAATCTAGCCGCATCAACCAAGCCGGGAGAAACAAATGGATTATTCGCGCTATCAGGATTTGAAGATTCACATGCTAGAGCCGGGCATTGCTGAAATCGTCATGGGCAACGAGGGCGGCAAGCTCTCCACCGCAGGACATCGCATGCATGCCGAGCTCGCCGAAATTTGGCGTGATATTGATCGTGATCCAGAGATTCGCGTGGTGATTATTCGTGGTGCCGGGAAAGGATTTTCTGCGGGCGGTGACTTATCGTTAGTGCAAGACATTGCCGATGATTTTGCGGTGCGCGCGCGGGTTTGGCGTGAAGCACGCGACTTGGTTTACAACGTCATCAACTGCTCAAAAATGATTGTTTCGGCGATGCATGGGCCGGCCGTGGGCGCGGGCTTGGTGGCCGGGATGTTGGCCGATGTATCGATTGCGGCTCGCAACGCACGCATCATCGATGGTCATACGCGTTTAGGGGTGGCCGCTGGCGATCATGCGGCGATTGTTTGGCCACTGCTGTGTGGTATGGCGAAAGCAAAATATTATTTACTGACCTGTGACCAACTCACAGGCGAGGAGGCCGAACGGATTGGCTTGGTCTCGCTCACTTGTGATGAAAGTGAAGTGCAGGCCAAGGCGCTGGAGGTGGCGCGTAAACTAGCCGGTGGTGCACAAACCGCATTGCGCTGGACCAAATACAGTCTCAATAATTGGCTGCGCATGGCTGGTCCAACGTTTGATAGTTCATTGGCCTTAGAGTTTTTGGGATTTACCGGACCCGAGGTACGTGAGGGCATCGCCTCGCATCGCGAAAAACGTCAACCCGTGTTTCCTGAGCCACCGGAGGGTATGTAACCCCGAGGGTATGTCACCCCGAAGCGGCGTTCACCCTAGGTGAATTAACGACGCGCGTGCGTGCGTGAATGCGTACGTTGTTACGCCAAGTGCAAGATCACCGGCTGATGATCGGACGCTTGCGTGTCGAGATCGACGCGAATTTTTCTAAGCCGTGGGGCTAAATCGCGCGACGCAAAAATAAAATCGCAACAGTAAGGCGATTTGCTGTAACGCGAATCAAACACACAAAATGTCGGTGCATGTGGCGTGTGCGGATGACAATGAGACCAGACATCGATCAATGGTTCAGCCCCATCGATGGGGGCCAACATACGCGCATACGCAGGATCGTCGGTGCGCATATTAAAGTCACCCGTAATCAACCCTGAAACACTGGATGCCAGGGGTTGAAACGGTCCACTGTTGTATTGTTTAGAAGGTGTTGCGCGTGCACGCGCCGTGGCATTTGCATGCAAGGTACGCAAGGCTTCTACTTGTGCATAGCGTTGGGTGGCGGAGTAATACTCTAAATGCGTGGTCGTGATACGCAAGGGCGCGCCATTTACCTCAATCACCGCCTCGATGGCGGTGCGTTGCATGGTGGGGACCTCTGCATGCGCAGGCCACGGCAAACTATGACGTAAGACTTGGTGCACAGGCAAACGCGAGAGCAGTAAATTGCCAAAGCGTCTACGACCACCCTGGGTATCAGGTACATCAGGTCCCCAAACAAAATGTGCGCTATAGCCAGGAAACGCAGCGCTTAGTTCAGCCACTTGATCCTCGCCGCGCGAACCTGCAAGGGCCGGGTAGTTGATGGCGACTTCTTGAAAGCACGCCACATCCGGATCAGCGAGTTCGCGCGCTACGCGTGCAATACGTTGGACATCCATGTGTCCGTCCATGCCGCGACACCATTGAATATTCCATTGCAGTAAATTCATGCCCTATCCTAGACGTGTTGTGGTTATAAACGCTTAGCGAATACCTGCGCGCATAAACGATTGCACAAACTGGCGTTGAAATAATAAAAACGCGACCAGTAAGGGGCCGGCGGTGAGTAGGGTCGCTGCCGTGATGATTGACCAGTCGATGCCTTGGTCGGTGGAGGAAAAAACTTGCAGGCCTACCGTGAGTGGACGCGCACTCACCGAGTTGGTGATGATCAACGGCCAAAGAAAATTATTCCAGTGATAACTCACCGAGACCAAGGCGTAAGCGATATAGACCGGTCGTGCCAATGGAATATAGACCCGCCATAAGATTTGCAAACTCGAGGCGCCTTCAATGCGTGCGGCATCATAAAGTTCGTGTGGCACGGTCTTGAATGTTTGGCGTAATAAAAAAATACCAAACGCCGAGGCCATGTAAGGTAAGCCAATGCCAGCGAGCGTATCCACCAGACCGAGTTGTGACATGGTGCGATAATTTTCCACCACCAGTACATCGGGCATGATCATCAGTTGAACTAACACCAGCGCGAAGACAAGATCGCGCCCACGAAAGGTGTAACGTGCAAAGGCATATGCAGCGAGCGTACATAACACCAGTTGCGCTGCAAGAATCAGACTCACCAACAGAATGGTGTTCAAAAAATATCGCGCAAATGGTGCTGCATCCCAGGCGTGATAAAAATTCTCTAAGGTGAGCGGCGCATTCCAAACAAAGCGTGTGGCAAATTCGGGCGCATGAAATGCCGTCCATATAGCGTAAGCCAGCGGCAATATCCAAAGTAGGCCAAGTAACCAAGCCCCCAAGGTCTCGAGCGCCTGTCCCCAACCTCGTGCTTGCATCACGGTTTGATTAGAGACGTTGCTCATTGGTAATGCGTCCGTCGCTCAAGCACCAAAAACTGAAACAAGGCGGCAAGGCCAAGCAGTATCAGCAGCACCACGGTGAGCGTGGCGGCGTACGCCGAATCCCAAAATTTAAAGCCAACGTCGTAGATGTAGTACAGCAATAAAGCGCTGGCATTGTCTGGGCCGCCACGCGTCATGACGACAATGTGATCGACTAACCGAAATGCATTGATGACGGCATTGACCAATACAAATAAGGTAGTAGGCATCAGTAGTGGGATCACCACGCGTAACAAGTATTGCGTGCGTGATGCACCTTCTATTGCCGCCGCTTCAGCCAGCACGGGTGGAATCGCTTGTAATGCAGCGAGATAAAAAATCATAAAGAATCCCGCTTCTTTCCAGATGGTCACCACCATCAAACTGATCAGCGCGGTGCTTTGCGAGCCCAGCCAGTTATGTGAGGGTAGTCCGAGAAAACCCACCGTGAATTGTTCGAGTAATCCATACCCGGGCGTATAGAAAAACAACCAAATGTTGGCCACCGCAATCATCGGCAAGACGGTCGGGGTAAAGAACGCCATACGTAAAAAACCACGCCCCACAATTTTTCCATTGACCCACAGCGCCATCACAAACGCCAAAACAATCGACAGTGGAATCGTGCCAAGCGCGAACCATACGTTGTTGACCAGCACCTGCCAAAACACGGGGTCTTCAATCAGCGTGAGGTAGTTGTCTAATCCCACCCAGACTGCAGCCCGCGCGCCTTTCGGGGTTGAAAAAAAACTATGCCAAATGGTGGCAACTGCCGGGTAGTGCGTGAATGCAGCGAGTAGCACAGCTGCTGGCAGTAACAAGAGCCATGCATGGATGTGCTGACGTGCGTTGTTGGTCATGAGTTGGCCAGCGCCAAGCCGGGCATGTGGCGCGTATTTGCGCCAAGCATGTCCGTGTTGGAGTGCGTGTTACTTGCGGTAAGGACGCAAGATACGTTCTGCTTCGCGTTGCGCGTCTTTCATGGCTTGATCTGGTTTCTTGGTACCAGTCAGCGCCGCTTGTAATCCGTCGTTGAGCGCTTTAGTGACGCGTTGATTTTCATGCGTCGAGAGTTCCGCCACAGAATACTGCAGTTGATCACGCGCCACTGCAGCAGGCGGAAAACCGGCCGCGTATTTGCGCATCGTGAGCGTATCAAACGCATCCGGACGCACCGCCACATAGCCGGTATCGATTCCCCATTGCGCTGCACGCTCCGGACTGGTGATCCACTTTACAAATTTCAGGGCGGCTTGTTGTTGCGCTGGTGTGGATTTTTTAAACAAATAAAAATTACCGCCGCCGGTTGGGCTGCCAGCACGTTTAGAGGCAGGCAGCATGGCGACGCCAAAATCAAATTTGGCATTGTTCTTCACGTTGGTGAGGTTGCCGGTGGTCGTCCACATGATGGCGACTTTGCGCTCAAAAAAATCGCGTGGTGTCGTCCCCCATTCGATCACGCCAGGTGCCATGACTTTATGTTTTTGCGACAGATCGACCCAGTACTGCAACGCTTCGATAACGTTGGGGTGATCGAAGTAGGTTTTGTTGCCTTCTTTGTTCATCAGCACCACATTGTTGGGTGTGGTTAAGCCTTGAAATAGCCAGTACGGAAACCCCGATGAAGGAATCTGTACACCCCATTGCGTGACATTGCCTGCAGCATCGCGGCGCGTTAATTTTTTGGCGTAGTTGAGCATCTCGGTCCAATTGGCTGGGGCTTTGTTGGGATCGAGGCCGGCTTCTTTAAATAATTCTTTGTTCCAGTACATTACGATGGTGGAGCGTTGAAACGGTATGCCCCAAGTTTTTCCGCCAGTTTGGCTGTTTTCCATAAAGGCCGGATAAAAACTTTTGAGCCACTGCTGTTCTTCAGGCGTTTTAGCCAAGCTCGTCCAATCGACAATGGCCTCTTCATCAATGAGCGTGAACATGTCTGTTGAAAGCAAGACCGACAGCACGGGCGGCTCTCCCGACTTCATGGCGGTGAGCGCTTTTACAATCGACTCTTGGTACGTGCCGGAATAGATTGGCTTGATCTTGATGGTGGGATTTTCTTTTTCGAAATCCGCAGCAAAGGCATCAATTAATTTGGTGATCGGACCACCGACGGCCACTGGATAAAAAAAGCTCACCTCGGTGGCTTGTGCCTGCACGACATTGGGGAGTGCTGCACACAACGAGATGAGTGTGGCGGTAAAAACATGGCGCATCCATTGGGTTAACTGACGAGTCAACATGACAATCTCCTTGGGGGGTTCATCGGACCATCTCCACGTGTTGTCGGGGAGGTTGTGTGAGACGGTGTCCGCTTGCTGCATCAAAAAAATGTTCATCCTCTGCGTGCCACACTAATCGTACCGTGGCGCCCACGGCGTTGGCATGATGGCCAGGGACACGCGCGTTGAGTTGTGCTGCACCGATCCGACAGGTAAGCAGTGAGTCAGCCCCCAGGTATTCCACGGCAAGCACCTGCGCGGCATGACCGGTGTCTGAGGCGAGACGAATGGCTTCGGGGCGTACGCCAAGTAACACACCGGCCGGTGCATGTTCGGGTAATGCAACGACATTCATGGGTGGTGTGCCAATAAAGCGCGCTGCAAAGACGGTGGCGGGTTGCGCGTAGAGTTCGGCGGGCGTAGCGTTTTGTTCAATCCGTCCGGCGTGCATCAAAATAACTTGATCGGCCATGCTCATGGCTTCGGTTTGATCGTGGGTCACGTAGACCATGGTGATGCCGAGTTGACGTTGTAGTGCGCGTAATTCTTGCCGCATTTCTTGACGTAGCTGCGCATCTAGATTGGACAGCGGCTCATCCATCAAACAGACCGGCGTTTCTGCAATGATCGCGCGTCCCAATGCCACGCGTTGTTGCTGTCCGCCGGAAAGTTGTGCAGGTTTACGATGCAGTAACGCACCCAATCCAAGTAACTCAGCGGTGCGTTGTAATCGCAGCGCACATTCTGCTGCACCCACGCCTCGGACTTTTAATCCAAATAAAATATTCTGGGCCACATCTAGATGTGGAAACAAGGCATACGACTGAAACACCATCGACAAATGACGTTGCGCCGGCGTTTGATGGGTGACATCGCGATCAAACAGATGAACGCTGCCAGAGGTGGGCGTTTCTAAACCTGCAATCAGCCGTAAGGTGGTTGATTTACCGCAGCCCGAGGGACCTAATAGCGTCACGAATTGCCCAGCCTGCGCTGTGAAGCTCACGTCAGCCACGGCGTGGACCTCAGCCCAGGCCTTACTGACCTGTTGCAGACGAATGGCAGACAATCGGGTTCTCCTCCGGGGGGTGTGACGCGCACCGCGATCGGTCACACTTTATTTGAGTGATATGACAGCTACGTTAACGGATGCGGTGTTCTTGTGTCAAAGTAAGACTCGCTGTGGTGACAGAGCGAGCCCTCAGGACGTATCCTCTCGGGAGCGCTGCGCAGCACCATCGACGCAGCACTATCGACGCAGCACCATCGACGCAGCACCATCGACAGTGTGCGCATTTCAACCTAGACCCTCAGCCAGGACGATCGGTATCGTGACCACGCAAGTGATGACTGAAGAAGAGCGCACGCGTTTATCGCGACGCATCCAAGCGCTTGAGTTGGAACACAAAGATTTGAATGATGTCATCGAGCGCCTGGGTCAACTTCCGACACAAGATGCGTTGCAATTGCAGCGTCTAAAAAAGCGCAAGCTCATGTTGAAAGACCAAATCGAGCAGCTAAAGCTGCGTTTGATACCAGATATTCCTGCATGATTGCCTTAATTCAACGCGTACGCGAGGCCAGTGTGTCGGTCGATGGTGCTGAGGTGGGGCGGATCGGCTCTGGCTTGTTGGCGTTGATTGGTATCGAAAAAGGCGATGGTGAAGCCGAGGCCAAGCGTTTGGTTGAACGCGTCATGCACTATCGCGTGTTTGCTGATGCAGCAGGACGCATGAATCGTTCTTTAATCGATGTGAATGGTGCGTTGCTTGCCGTGTCGCAGTTCACGCTGGTGGCGGACACGCAAAGTGGCACGCGTCCCGGGTTTTCGCGCGGCGCAACGCCAGAGGACGGCGCGCGCGAATTTGCGCGCTTTGTCGATCTAGCGCGCGGCCACATCCAGCAAGTGCACACCGGTGTATTTGGTGCCGATATGCAGGTGCAATTAATCAACGATGGTCCGGTGACCTTTTGGTTACAGGTGAAGCCGGCGTTGCAATGACACGTAGCCATCGGGGCGGCGCTTGGCTTGTGCATCTACGCACCCGCCTTACAACGCAGAGCGTTTCACCGGCTTACGTAGCAAGCCCTAGCGAAACCGCGTAAGCTCAAGTGCGTGTGTGGCCACGTCGCGCCGCCACTGTGAGTGCGCAGCGCATTGACGAGCGCGCCGTGGTGATTGGTGCCCCTTCATTTTTATTTGTCGAATGACTTGCTTTGTATGTCCACCCCCCAGTTCGATCAATTTGTTGGTACCAAGCCTGTCGAGGAGCGACATCGCTTTGACGAAGCGGCATTGGCAGAGTGGATGCGCACACACGTGCCAACGTTTCATGGTGCCCTGCAAGTCGAGCAATTTAAGGGTGGGCAATCGAATCCAACGTATCGCTTAAGTGCCGAAGGCCAGCACTACGTTTTGCGCCGTAAACCCCCAGGCAAGTTATTGCCCTCTGCGCATGCGGTGGATCGCGAATACAAAGTGATTTCTGCTTTGCATCGCGCCGGGTTTCCGGTTGCACAAGCCCATGCGCTGTGCGAAGACACAGCGGTGATTGGCACAGCCTTTTACGTGATGGATTGTGTCGAGGGTCGCGTGATGTGGGACCAGTCTTTGCCTGGCATGTCTCCGGCTGAACGCCAGGCAATTTGGGATGAGCTCAATCGCGTGATGGCGCAACTACATACGCTAGATTACCGCGCGATTGGGTTAGCCGATTTTGGAAAAGAAGGTAGTTATCTTGAACGACAGATCGGTCGCTGGAGTAAACAATATTTAGCCTCAGTGACTGAACCGATCCTCGCCATGGATCAACTCATTGCGTGGTTGCCCAACAACATTCCTGTATCTAACGAAACCACCATCGTGCATGGTGACTATCGATTGGATAACACCATCTTTCATCCCACTGAGCCGCGCATACTTGCAGTGCTGGATTGGGAGTTGTCCACGCTCGGTGATCCGATGGCGGATTTTGCGTATCACTGCATGAGTTGGCACATTCCGCCGGGCCAATTTCGTGGCATTGCTGGGTTGGATCACGCAGCGCTTGGCATACCCACTGAGCGTGAATACATTCAACGTTATTGTCAGCGCACCGGTCGCGCGCAAATTAACGAATCAGTTTGGGATTTTTATATGGCCTACAACTTGTTTCGGATTGCAGCAATTTTGCAAGGCATCATGAAGCGCGTGGTCGATGGCACAGCGGCGAGCGCACACGCCGTCGATGCGGGTAAGCGCGCAAAACCCATGGCTGAATTGGGTTGGCAACAAGTCGAAAAAATTCTGAAACGCGCAAATTAAGCGTCAATATCATTCACGCATCTACATCAATCACGCGTCAACATAATTAACGCATCTGGTCAGGAGAAAAGTATGGACTTTGAATACTCAGAACGTACGCAAGCGCTGCGCGAAAAATTGCTTGATTTTATGCAAACGCATATTTATCCCAACGAGCCAAAGTATTACGCGCATGTGCATAGCGATCAGCGTTGGGAGCCGGTGCCAATCATTGAGGAACTCAAACCGAAAGCGCGCGCCGCAGGTTTATGGAATCTCTTTTTGCCACGCTCGCCACGCGCACCGAACGGTGGTTTGTCGAATTTAGATTACGCACCGCTGTGCGAAATCATGGGGCGCGTGAGTTGGGCCCCCGAAGTCTTTAATTGTTCAGCGCCAGATACTGGCAACATGGAAACCTTTGAGCGCTACGGCACCGAAGAACATAAGCGCCAATGGCTCGATCCGTTACTCGAAGGAAAAATTCGTTCGGCATTTTTAATGACTGAGCCCGATGTAGCGAGCTCGGATGCCACCAACATTCAGTGCCGCATTAAACGTGAGGGCGATCACTACGTCATTAACGGACGTAAATGGTGGTCCTCTGGCGCGGGCGATTCACGCTGCAAGATTTATATCTTGATGGGTAAAACCGATCCGGATAACACCTCGCGACACGCACAACAATCGATGATCTTGGTACCTGCCGACACCCCGGGCGTAAAAATCTTGCGTTACTTACCGGTGTTTGGTTACGACGATGCGCCGCACGGGCACATGGAGATTGAGCTCAAAGACGTGAGGGTACCGGCCAGCAACATATTGCTTGGTGAAGGTCGCGGTTTTGAAATTGCGCAAGGTCGTTTGGGACCGGGACGGATTCATCATTGCATGCGCTTGATCGGACAAGCCGAACGCGCACTCGAGAAGATGTGTAAACGCGCCACCCAGCGTGTAGCGTTTGGTCGTAGCGTGGCAGAGCAAGGCGTGACGCGTGAGCGTATTGCAGAGGCGCGCATCATGATCGATTCAGCGCGTTTCATGGTCTTGCATGCCGCTTGGAAGATGGATAAGTCCGGCAACAAGGTGGCGAAAAAAGACATCGCAATGATTAAAGTACTTGCCCCCACCATGGCCTGCCAGGTGATCGACTGGGCGATGCAGGTGCACGGCGGTGGCGCGGTGAGTGACGATTTTGGTTTGTCGTTTGCCTACGCCCATGCACGCACCTTGCGCTTTGCCGATGGCCCGGATGAAGTGCATCGCAATGCCATTGCTAAATTAGAGATCGCGGAACAAACCACACTGGCTGAAGCACTCGCGCAACGACGCGCTTAATTTTTAAAGGTGAGATCGATGACAATTAAACTGTGTGGGTTTCGTATCAGCAATTACCACAACAAAGTACGTTTGGTGTTGCTGGAAAAAGGTATTGCGCATGAGGAGGACGCGCATGTCATGCCATCACAAAAGCCAGAATTTTTGGCGCGCTCCTCCTTGGGCAAGGTGCCTTTTTTAGAAATCGATGGCCAGGTGCTCACCGAGTCGCAAGTCATCTGCGATTATCTTGAGGACGCGTTTCCCGAGCATCCGCTTTACCCAGCAGACCCGTTGGCCAAGGCGCGCGTGCGCGAACTGATTACCTACATCGAACTGCATCTTGAGTTAGTGGCGCGGCGTTTGTATGGCGCAGTGTTTTTTGGCGGCGAGTTAAATCAAGATGTGCGTGCGGAGGTTGAACGCGATTTAGCCAAGGGATTGCGCGGTTTTCAGCAGCTGGTGAAGTTCAGCCCGTTTATTGCTGGCGATCAACTCACGATTGCGGACTGTTCGGCGTTTGTGAATTTGCCGCTGATTTCAATGGCCACGCGCTCGGTATATGGCAAGGGACTGTTTGAAACCGTGCCACAAGTGAAGCCCTATCTCATCATGTTGGGTGAGCGTGCAGCGTTTGCGCAAGTGTCAGCGGACCGTAAAGTAGCGGCAGATGCCGCGGCAGCGGCGAAAAAGAAATCGTCTTAAGCCGGCGCGGCGGCATTGCGCGTATCGACTGTTGTTGCTGGGTTGGCTAAAGCGAACGTTGAACCGCTTGGGCGATTTGCGCTGCGCTGCTTAGGGCGGCATCACTGGTGAGAATGCTGGGTCCAAAGCGCACGATATCGCCACGCGCATCGCAACGCACGCCGCGTTGTTGCATCGACTGTGCAAATGCGGATGCTTGCGCATGGTGTAGCGTCACAAACGCACCATGATCGGCTTGTCCTCCGCGCGCATTTAATCCGCTTTCTTTGAATAAACGAACTAAGCGCTGCTGTTGCTGCGTGTTGTAAGTGTGCAGCCGCGAGACACCCATCGCCAAGGTGAACTCTAGTCCGGCCAGTGTTTGATAAGCGGGCATCATCGCGGGGGTGGATTCATGCCAGGCTTGTCCGCCAGCAGCAAACGCGGGTGTCTCGGTACGCTGATACGCTAAGCGATCTGCCTTGGCATACCAACCGGTGTCTAGGGTACGCAGCGCGAGATGGTTTTTGTGCACATACAGCCAACACGCACCGGGCCCGCCGCGCAGATATTTGTAAGCGCCACCCACTGCAAAATCGGCGCGCAATGCTTGCACGTCTAAAGGAAGCGCCCCAGCATGATGGTACGTGTCGATCAGTACTTTTGCGCCATGCTGCTGCGCGTGTCCAATGACTGCAGCGAGCTGCGGTAATACCTGACCTGTACGAAATAAGACGCTAGAGAGCACCACCAAATCGGTGCCTGCGCGAATGCCTGCGATCAGATCGTCAGTCACATAGCGCGCTTCGGTACGCTGCGCATCACGCGGCGCAATTTGCGTTAAATGAATACGTCCACGCTGTTGATACACGCGCAAAATAAAATCGAGAGAATCAAATTCATCTTGCGTACTGACGACACGTAGCGCTGCACCGGATCTTGGTTCAAGCGCATTGAGTACCGCGCGCAGGCCCTGTCCCGCCGAACTTTTTGGCAGGATGCAATCACCATCTGGCGCATGAATGAGTTGAGCAATCATTGCATTCACGTGCGCTTGTGTGGCGTGCCACGCAGACCAAGCGCTGGCCGGATCGGCATACCAGCTGCGCAGTCCCCGTGCGATGTCATCGGCGGTGCGATCTAATGGGCGGCTCAGAGAATGATTACCCAGATCGATCTGCGTACCTTGTTGCGACAGCGTACGAGAAAACAATGGCCAGACGTGCGTTTTTAGGGCGCAGGCGTTGAACGGACCAGAACCCAACGCGGCTACTGCGCGGTGAATTGATGTGTCGGTGCGCGGTGTTGAGGACATGAAAGTCAGACTACAGCGCCAGCGGATTGCGCGGAGCTTGTTCTTGCATCACATCTTCAAGACGCGCGGCGATCGCGCCTTTAATTTTAGGATGCGTGAGAATCCAGAAACGGTTATCGCGTACAGCCTTGAGTACATGTTGGGCGATGTCATCCGCGCTGAGTTTGCCTGAGCGCACGGCCTTCTGCAGCATCGCCTCGCGTGCTTTTGTTTCGGCGGAATGCTCGGCTGGTGTGGGTTGTAAATCGGCGGGACGGTTGCGAGCCGAATTGGCAATCCCTGTCGGCACATAGGCCGGACACAGCACCGAACACCCGACCTTGGACTGACGGGCAGCAAGATCATGAAACAAGGTTTCGGTGAGCGACACCACGGCATGCTTCGACACGTTATAGGCACCCATTCCAGGCGGATTGATTAAGCCGGCGACTGAGGCTGTGTTCACAATGTGCCCTTCGTTTTGTTCAAGCAACATCGGGGTAAAGGCACGTACGCCATGAATGACGCCCCACACGTTCACACCCAAGATCCATTGCCAATCGGCAAGGGTGTTTTCCCACACTGGGCCCAGCGGAGAAACGCCTGCGTTATTGCAGACCAAATGTACCCGACCAAAATGCGCTCTTACCGCGTGCGCAAACTGCGCTACTTGTGTGGCTTGCGCAACATCGGTCTGAATTGCAATGACATCGTTGCTGTGTTCGCGTAGTTCGTTGAGCGTGTGTTGCAGTGGGGCCGCTTCGATATCGGCAATTGCGACACGCATACCAGCTTGCAGACACGCTTGTGCCATTGCACGACCCAAACCGCTGGCGCCACCGGTGATTGCGGCGACTTTACCTTGCAAATGTTTCATTGGCGTTTTGCGTCAAGTTGCTCAAGGTAGCGTACGGGGCCACCACGAAAGGGGGCAAAGCCGGTGCCAAAAATTAACCCGGCATCTAACAAATCACGATCAGCAATTACGCCTTCTTGGAGCACTGCACGGACTTGATTGAAGTACGGCTCCAGCATCGATTCGGCCAGCCCCTGCGGAACGAAATGAGCGCGCGTTTTTTGAGGCTTATCGTTCACATACAGATAAAAACCACGACCGGTTTTTTTGCCTAAGCGACCGAGCGCTACTTGTTCGGCAAGCTTTCTCGGGATGCGGGGAATCGCTTGTCCGGGTGCGTTATCGACCAGACGCATGCCAGCAGAGAGACAAATATCCAGCCCTACCGTATCGGCCAATTCAATGGGTCCCATGGGCATGCCAAATTGCACCATCGCGGTATCGAGTGTTTCGGGGCTAAAGCCTTTGTCGAGCAGAATAAATGCTTGTTGTAAATACGGGCCAAGCACCCGATTGACCAAAAAGCCTGGCGCATCACTTACCGGTAAAGGCAATTTCTCTAGCGTGTGCACAAACGCCATGGCCTGTGCGCTCAGCGCCGGATCGGTGTTGAGTTGCGTCACGACTTCAACCAGCTGCATTTGAAAGACTGGATTAAAAAAATGTAGACCAATGAGTCGCGTCGGTTGGGGTAAGAGGGCTGCAATGTCACGCAAGCGTAAGCTCGATGTGTTGGTGGCTAAGATCGCGTTGGGTCGCGCGATTTTTTCTAATTGCCCAAACAACGTACGTTTAGCAGCAAGATTTTCAATGATTGCTTCAATGATGATGTCGGCACGCGCAATGCCGCTGCCAGATGGATCGGGGATCAGTCGATCGAGTACAGCGCGTTCAGCCAACGGATTACCTAAGCGTTGTTTGAATATTTGCGCAGCCTGTGTGATAGCCGGCGCGATGCGCTCGGGTGCGGTATCTTGCAACGTGACGCGGTGGCCGCGCAACGCACACAACGCTGCGATTTCTCCGCCCATGACCCCTGCGCCGATGATGTGCACATGTTTGACCTGACTCGGTGTTGATTTGGCCAAATCTTTTAAACGCTCTTGTAAAAAATAGATGCGTAAAAGATTTTTAGTGGTGGGATGATCAAACAACGATTGCACGGAATAGCTTGCTGTAGCCGGCGCGCGTAAGGCATTGCCATCATGGCGTTGCCACAAGTCCAAGATGGAGTACGGTGCGGGGTATTGCGCACGTGAACCACGTGACGAAATTTGATGGCGCGCGCGTGCGGTGACGAACCAACGCAATGGCCCTAACAACAGACGTTGAACAAACGGTCGGCATTTTCTTGTCGGCGCACGCAGTGTGAGTTGACGTGCGGTGTTTTCGAGTACGCGTTGCGGTGCCAGTTGATCAACCAAGCCGAGTTGTTTGGCGCGCTTGGCGTTGATGGCCCGTCCAGTGAGCATCAATTGAAACGCGGCTAGCGGACCAATCAAGCGAGGTAACCATTGCATGCCATGCCACGCAGGTACGAGACCGAGCATGACCTCAGGAAAGGCAAGGCGCGTGTGTAAATCATCGAGCGCGACGCGATAACGGCAGGCGAGCGCCAACTCCAGTCCGCCTCCGATGCAAAAGCCGTGAATCATTGCGGTGGTTGGAAAAGGTAACGCGGCGAGTTGGGCAAATGTTTTCCAACCTAAATCAATATAAGCCATGACCTCTTCGATGCGAGAAAAGCGCGTCAAGGTGTCCAAATCTGCGCCCGCAATAAACTGCGCTTTGCTTGAGAAAATAATTAATCCACGGGGCCGTAGATGGGAAATTTCTTGCAACGCATGGGACAGCTCATTTAGTGCAAGTGAACAAAGCGTGTTGGTTTGGCTGTCCTTTTTATCAAAGCAAAGCCAGACCAAGCCTTGCTCATCTTGGTGATAGCGCCAATGTAGTAGGGTGAGTGGCATGGGCGTGGTGTTGCGCATATCGATATCTTGGTTGATATTCATAGGGCCTCGATCAGCATCGCGCCACCTAAGCCACCACCAATGCAGATGGCCGCGACGCCACGTTTGCCACCTGTGCGTTTTAGAACATGCAAAAGATGCAGCACGATGCGTGTGCCCGATGCACCCACAGGATGACCTAAGGCAATTGCGCCACCATCCACGTTGAGTTTTTCTGGATCGATTTCACCGAAGGCTTGCGCCAAGCCAAGCTGCGTTTGGCAGTAGGTGTCATCACGCCACGCAGCCAAACAAGCGAGTACTTGTGCCGCGAAGGCTTCGTTGATTTCCCATGCATCGATATCGTTGAGCGTGAGGCCGTGGCGCACTAACATCGGCGTCGCTGCGTGGACCGGACCCAAGCCCATCTGCGCGGGGTCGAGTCCCGCCCAATGCACATCAACAATGCGGCCAATGGGTGTCAGTTGGTGATTTTTCACGGCGTGTCTATCGGCAAGCAACAACCAAGCAGCTCCATCTGTGATTTGCGACGAATTGCCCGCAGTGATGTTGCCAACGTGTCGATCAAAAAATGGTGGTAATGCAGCGAGTTGCTCGAGCTGTAATTCGCGGCGCACCCCGTTATCTGCGGTAAATGTTTGACCATCTAACGTATAGAGCGCTTCGATTTCGCCACCGCCAGTTTTTAATCGGCCGGCCTCTTGCGCTGCGGCTGCACGGGCATGACTTTGCAGCGCATAGGTGTCCATGGCTTTACGGTGGATACTAAAACGATGCGCGAGGTTTTCTGCTGTTTGTCCCATCATTAAACCCACGCTTGGATCGGTCAGACCGCGCATGAGACTCACGATAGGTTTAAACGCTTGCTGGGGTTGTAGACGCAACAGTGCTTGCGCTTTTTGTAGCGGGCCACGCGCTTGTGCCATGCGTGCAAACCAATTAACCATCCGATGGTTATATAAAAGTGGTGCGCGCGAGAGCGCATCGACACCGCCAGCCAACACTAAGTGTGAGCGGCCGGATAACAACTGAGCGGCCGCTGAATCGATGGCTTGCATGCCTGAGGCACAGTTGCGCATCACAGTCCAGCCAGGAACGCGGTGACCGCAGCCCATGCGTAAGGCCACGACACGACCGATATTGACTTCATCCACCGAGGGGCTTGCGCAACCCAGGATCACTTCGTCAAGTTGATCGGGCATAAAGCGTTGGCGCATCAACAACGCGCGTCCCGGCTGCATGGCTAAATCAGCCGCAGAAAATGGTCCGGGTTGATGGCGCGCTTTTAAAAAGGGCGACCGCGCACCATCAATAATGTAGATCGGTTGTCTCATCTTCATTCCGTTGGAGCTGCTTGGTTGGCGGCTTATCAAGCGTGGCACGTCGCTGCATGCAGCACCCTTCTAGCGCGTGATAGAGGATAATCTCTAATTATGCATGCCCATTCCAGCACCAGTCACTTACCGCCGACCACCGGTCACCAAACGCACCGCACCGCTTGGAGTACGTTGCGCAGCTTACTGCCCTACGTTTGGGAATATCGCTGGCGGGTTGCGTTGGCCTTACTCCTGCTGGTGGCGGCAAAGCTTGCCAACGTGGGTGTGCCACTGTTGATGAAGTCGATTGTTGATGACTTGGATCCGCGTCATGCGGTCTTACTCGTGCCGACGGCGTTACTCGCGGCGTATGGTGCTTTGCGCTTTTCAACCACCTTATTTGCTGAGTTACGTGACGTTGTGTTTATTCGCGTCACGCAACGCGCGATTCGACGCGTTGCCTTGGGTGTTTTTCTGCATTTACATAGCCTGAGTTTGCGTTTTCATCTCGATCGTCAAACTGGTGGTATGACGCGGGACATTGAGCGAGGTACGCGCGGTATATCCACCTTACTTTCGTATCTAATCTTTTCGATTTTGCCGGTGATTCTTGAGTTTGTGTTGGTGGCGGCTGTGTTGTTGGCGAAGTTTGATTGGCGTTTCTTGGCCATCACACTTGGTGCAGTGGTGGCGTATATCGCGTTTACTTTTTTTGTGTCGGAATGGCGCACCGAGATTCGAAAGCGCGCCAACGAACTCGATTCGCGTGCCAGCACACGGGCGATAGATAGTTTGCTCAACTACGAAACCGTCAAGTACTTTGGCAACGAGGCGTTTGAAGCGCAGCGCTACGACGATAGCTTACGTCGCTACGAAACCGCGGCGGTTAAAAACGAAGCCTCGCTCGGTTTATTGAATGTCGGTCAAAGCGGCATCATTGCGTTGGCCGTGGCGATGTTGATGTGGTTGGCGGCGGATGGCGTCGCCAATGGTGCGTTGAGTTTAGGCGACTTGGTTTTAGTCAATGCGCTACTGATTCAGCTGTACATCCCGCTCAACTTTCTTGGCATGGTGTATCGCGAAATTAAACAATCGCTCGCCGACATGGATCGGATGTTTACGCTGTTGGGCCAACATCTCGAAGTGCAAGACCCACCCGGTGCGCCTGCGTTGCCTGCAGGACCCGCCACGGTCGTATTTGATGCAGTGAATTTTCACTACGATCCGATGCGACAAATTTTGCATCACGTGTCATTTGAAATTGCCGCTGGGGCGCGTGTGGCCGTGGTTGGGCACTCCGGATCGGGTAAGAGCACGCTCGCACGTTTGCTGTACCGTTTTTACGACGTCACTGGGGGGGCGATCCGGGTCAATGGCTTGGACGTGCGGGCCATGACGCAGGCGAGTTTGCGTGCGGCGATCGGTATCGTTCCGCAGGATACGGTGCTCTTCAACGACAGCATTCGTTACAACATTCACTACGGTCGAACCAGCGCTACTGAAGCAGAGGTTGAGGCGGCAGCCCGCGCCGCGCACATTCACGACTTTATTGTGTCTTTGCCGCAAGGCTATGCCACAACGGTCGGTGAGCGCGGTTTGAAGTTGTCGGGCGGAGAAAAACAACGCGTGGCGATTGCACGTGCGATTCTAAAAAATCCACGCATCCTCATTTTTGATGAAGCCACATCGGCTTTGGACTCGGAAACCGAGCGCTCCATTCAAGAAGAGCTTTCAAGGATTGCGCAAGGACGAACCACCTTGGTCATTGCGCATCGTTTGTCCACCATCATGGATGCCGATCAAATTTTGGTGATGGATGCTGGCCAGATTGTGGAGCGGGGCACACACCGAGAATTGCTTGCCGTCGGTGGGCAATACGCGCAAATGTGGGCGCTGCAGCAGCAAGAAGAAGCTGCGCCTGGCCAAAGCGCCATCCAAGAATGAGTCGAGAAAAAATTGCATTCAGCCTTGTTTTACTTGATTTTTTTAGCATCAGTGACTAGACTGCGGCAACTTTTGCTTCCCGGCTGCTCGACTATGGAACACCCCGCCCCACGACAGCTTCATCATCTAGAGAAGATTGTCGCCCTGCTCGCGCTGTTGGCGGTCTTAGCGTTAACGATTGGTTTTGCCCAAGCGCAAACGGTCTCCAACAAAAAACCTACGGCACAAGCAAGCGGCGCGAAAAAATCCGCGAAGCAAAAACCTGTCGCTGCCCAACGTCATGGCGCTGTGCGCAAAGTGAGCGCTGCGCGTCGTCCGGCTGCCGATCCACTCGATAAGTTGCAAGCGGCCAATCCGGGCCAAGTGTTTTTGCACTCGTCCTCGGCCATGGTGCTGGATGCCGCCAGTGGCGAAACCATTCTGTCTAAAAACGCCGCCTCAATTTTGCCGATTGCTTCGATCACTAAGTTGATGACAGCGATTGTCGTGCTCGATCGGCAGCTCGACTTAGACGCGCGCGTGATGATCAGTGAAGACGATGTCGATCATCTCAAAGGAACGCGCTCACGTTTGCGTCCAGGCAGCGAACTTACGCGGCATGAGTTGTTATTGATCGCGCTGATGGCCTCAGAGAATCGTGCTGCCTCGGCATTGGGACGCTCGTATCCAGGCGGTCAAGCTGCGTTTGTCATGGCGATGAACGACAAGGCGCGCGCATTGGGTATGACCGACACGCGCTTTGCCGATGCCACTGGTTTGGATCCGAGCAATGTGTCTAGCGCGCGCGATTTAGCGCGCTTGGTTGAAGCGGCACATCAATATCCGTTGATTCGTGAATATTCGACCCGCGAATCTGCGGAAGTGATGGCCTTGGGTCAGTCGTTGGCCTATCGCAACACCAACGGTTTGGTGCGTCATGCCGGTTGGGAAATTTTGCTCTCAAAAACGGGCTTCATTAATGAGGCCGGTCGTTGTTTGGTGATGAAGGTGCGCGTGGCAAGTAAAGATTTGGTGGTGGTCTTGCTCGATTCTTGGGGCAAGAACTCGCGGATTAGCGATGCCAATCGCATTAAACGTTGGTTAGAAAGCAGCGGTACCGCTCGTCGTCACAGCTAAATAATTTCTATGGCCTGGAGATGACGATGCGCGTCGGTTTGCTCGTAACTTGCTTGGTAGATTTGATGCGTCCGCGCATCGGTTTTGCGGCCATTGAACTCCTCGAATCGGCAGGTTGTACGGTGGTGGTCCCAGGCGCACAAACCTGTTGCGGACAACCAGGATGGAATGCCGGCGATCGTGCGGCAGCGCGTGCCTTGGCTGAAAAAGTGGTCGTTGAGTTCGAGCAATGCGATTACTTGGTCGCACCCTCGGGTTCATGTGCAGGCATGATCAAAACCCATTACCCCGACTTGTTTCAGGGGGAAGGCGCTTGGTTAACGCGCGTCGAAGCCTTGTCGGCGCGCAGCTTTGAGCTGACTGATTTCTTGGTGAATGTGATGCACGTGAAAACCGTTCCGGGGCGTTATCAAGGCACCGTCACCTATCACGATGCTTGTTCAGGTTTGCGCGAACTCGGTGTGAAATCGCAACCACGCGCGCTGCTCAATCAGCTGCCAGGCGTGACCTTGCGCGAGATGCAAGATTGCGAAACCTGTTGTGGATTTGGCGGTACCTTTTCGGTGAAGTTTGGCGAAGTGTCTGCTGCGATGGCAGAGACCAAATGCGAGCGTATTGCAGCCAGTGGTGCCGAGGCTGTGGTGTTGGGTGATTTGGGTTGCATGCTCAACATTGAAGGTCGCTTGCGGCGTCGTGGGGATCAAGTCACCAAGGTGTTGCACATCGCTGAACTACTGACTGCACAGGGCGACTGAGATGCAAGTCAAGTCGATGCATTTTTATGCCAACGCCAACGCGGCGTTAACCAATCAAACCCTGCAGGGCACATTAAAAAAATTTGGTGGTGGTTTAGCGAATTTACGTGCCAAGGCGGTTGAAGATTTTGGTGTGACTGATTTTGAAGCGCTGCGTTTTTCTGGTGAAGCGATTCGCAATCGTTCGATCGAACAGTTAGATGCATGGTTATTGCAGTGGGAAGAAAATGCCCAGCGGCGTGGCGCCACGGTCTACTGGGCAAAAGATGGCGATGAAGCACGCGACTTGGTGCTTGAAATCTGTCGGCGACATGGTGCAAAAAAAGTTACCAAATCCAAGTCGATGCTCTCTGAAGAAGCGGGCTTGAATGATGCGCTGAGTGCAGCAGGGATTCAGCCAGTTGAAACAGATTTGGGCGAATACATCATTCAGTTAGCGAATGAACCGCCTTCGCACATCATTGCGCCCGCCGTGCATAAAAATAAAGAAGAGGTATCAGATTTATTTGAAAAGCATCATGGCCGCCCAAGAAAAACCGATATTGCAGAAATGACGCGTGAAGCACGCGAAGTCTTACGTGAACATTTTTTGAGTGCCGATGTAGGGATTTCTGGCGGAAATTTTTTGATTGCCGAAACCGGTTCGGGTGTGATTGTGACCAACGAGGGCAACGGACGCATGGTCACCACCGTCCCCAAAGTGCACGTGTGTATTACCGGCATTGAGAAAGTGATTCCAACGCTGGAAGACTTGTCGACGTTGTTGCGTTTATTGACCCGATCGGCCACCGGGCAAGCGATTTCAAATTACGTGTCATTTTTTACCGGGCCAAAACGTGCGGGTGATCTCGATGGTCCGGAGCACTTGTATTACATTTTGGTCGACGGCGGGCGCACGAATTTGGTAGGTAGTGCGTTAGAAGAGATGTTGCGTTGTATTCGTTGTG
>CANIIA010000031.1 GCA_947467435.1 Betaproteobacteria bacterium | reverse complement strand
TCAACCGTGCGTTTAATTGGACATTTTTCGCTGCAATCCCCAGTGTGTCGGCATGGGTGTCGGCGTTTATGATTTGATCAGCCTGCACACTGAGCGTGCCGCCCGAACGTATCCCCCCTCGTGTGTTATCCAAGGTTTGATCAAGCCTATTGAGGGTGACCTTCTCATTGGCGCTGACCAATCCGCGCGTGTTATCGATCAACCGTGCGTTTAATTGGACATTTTTCGCTGCAATCCCCAGTGTGTCGGCATGGGTGTCGGCGTTTATGATTTGATCAGCCTGCACACTGAGCGTGCCGCCCGAACGCATCCACCCTCGTGTGTTATCCAAGGTTTGATCAAGCACCACTGTCAGCGCGCCGCCAGATTGAACCTGACCGCCGCTGTTGTGCATGCGTTGGGCGTTAATTTCTGCGGATGTCCCACTGCCCAACGATCCAGCGTTGCTGTTATCGACGGTATGTGCGCTTAGCTTGAGATTTCCTTCACTAGCGACTGTTCCGCCTGCGTTATCGATGTCAGTGTCGCTACGCATCGTGAGCGTAGTTTTCGCAAGGAGATTGCCGCGGTTAATCATTTTGTCTGCCGTTTGCGCACTGATATTTACGGCGCTGGTGATTAGCCCGGAGTTTTCGAGTTTGCCTGCGCTGGTTAAGATGAAATCGCCCGCAGTTGCGTTGATGGTTCCCGTGTTCCTCACCCCAACACCCCACTCATTGGCGATCAGGGTGATTTTTTCTGCGTACATGCCACCCAGCAAGGCAGTATCAATGGCGTAGGCGGGCTTAGGTTGATTTCTATCGAGAGTACGCGTGACGCTTGGGTCACTGGTATCGGGGTGAATACTGACGTCGTTGCTGCCTGCAATGACCTTGAGTTGCTTCGCCAACAACGTAGCGTTGACTTGCAATGCGCCGGTAATGATGTCGGTGTAATCGGCGGTTTTGGTGTTCAACCCATCCCCTTCAATACGTACGGCGCCGCCTTGCACGCGATAGCCCGCAAACGTGTCGCCAACAAAGACCGGGGTACCCGTGGTCATGGTGACGCGACTCGCATTGATAAATCCACAACCGCTACACGTGACTCCGTTCGGATTTGCCACCACTACTTGCGCACGCTGACCTGCAACCTCTATGTATCCGCGCAAATAACTGGTGTTGGGTGAATTGACTTCATTCAAAATAATGCGCGCAGTGCCCTTGGCTAACCACGGGTTGCCCTGCACCCAACCACCAAGCTGCGTCTGCACATTGTCGCGACTGTTATTTAAGATCGCGCCTTGCTGCGAGATGTCAAACTGTTGATAGGTGTTGCGGGAGACGCCCGCTGCGCTCGGCGTTTGAATGTTAATCAACGGTACGTTGTTCGGCGCGCTGAGAACGGTGGGGCGTTGTCTGGCGGGCGCGTTTGGATCGGCCACGATCTGGGCTGTTGCGATCGAGCTAAACACTAAACCAAGCGCACACCACATCGCAAAGGTGATCGGACGTAATGTCGCTATCGTCGACCAAGATTGGCCCAGCGTCGACGCGGCACGACGTGGACCGACCGACGTCTCGCCCGCGGCTTTGCCACGGCTGAATACCGTTTCTGCAACTGCCATCCATAACCCGCGCGCTGCATTAAAAATCAGACGAAAGCAGTGTTTGTTCATGATGGTTTCCTTTGCGAATCAAAAATAAATATCGGGTGTTACTTAAGGTGGATGTGTACGTTTAAAACAACCAACTCAGGTTGAACCCGGCCAACGTTGTGGCGGTTTTAAAACCAGCGGGTTTTTGCACAGGTGTGCTCACAAACAAATCTGCTTGAACGGTGCTCGCACCACTCCATAGGGTGCGCACCCCAAACACGGCGCCCGTCAGACGCTGCCCAATGAGCATGGCAGCGTGCTCGCCACCGACGCGGCCGTGATCAAGCCCGGTGTACAGCTCGGTGTTGCTACCACTTTCTCGCCAAATGAGTTCATTACGCACGAGCCAACCGCGCTCGGCGGACAACACGCTTTCACCATCAAAGCCGCGCACCGTAAAACGGCCACCGATTGAAAAATCGTCTTGTGGGACCAGGTGCGTTTTGTTCCACTGACCGCGGTATTGCCCGCTGTATTTCCATGGCGAATGGTCTGATCCAATCGGTGTTTGAAACTGTGCATCGAATAAATAAATTTTGGGTCGTGATGCACCTGGTGCAAACGCTTCTTCTGCTGCTTCGAGCGAGCCAAACGCGCCTGTACCGCGTCGATAGTTAAAGTTCAGGTCTAAGCTGCGGGCTTGCCACGTGTGGTGATGATTGATGCCATAGTCCATACCCGCCATGCGCCTGCGTTCGACTTCTACTTCCGTATCTTCGATATAGTTTTTTGACCTGCGTTGCCACAGTCGCGTAGATAAGGTTGTTTTGGCATTGGCATCGCGATACACCAAGCGAGAGAGTTTGATGTCGTTGTTTTCGCTGATCCCGCTGTAGACGTAGTTGACGTTGAGTCCCGCAACGTTTTGGAAGTAGCGGTTGTTGCTACTGTTGAATGCCAGCAACCAATATCCAAACGGCACAGAATAGTGCGCACTCATCCCTTTGGTCCCGCGCGCGCCATCTTTCCCATGACCAAGATCATGATTGGCGCTGATGTACAGTAAATCGTTGGCGGTGAGCGCATGATCCAACGACACTGTGGCGTTGGCGATCCATTTGCCCGTTGCACGTGTGCCTGAATCATCTAGAGCAAAGCTCATACGTAATGGAGATTTTTGTGTCCATTGCACAACCAGATCACTTTCACCTGGCTTGGCTTGTGCCCCTTCGGCAGGCATCACTTGGATATCAGCATCCGCCGTTGGTACACGCTTAAAGTTTTCGAGTGATTGCTCGAGATCGCGCAAATTCAGTATGTCGCCCGCTGAGAGCGCGACCGCATTCAGTTTGGTGGCACGCGGATCCGTGTCTGGCGCAAAACGTACTGCTGCCACACGACCGACAATCAGCTGCAACGTGAGTTGACCCGTCGACAAGTCTTGTGGCGCGACCAACACACGGGTGGTCACAAAGCCACGCGCCACAATGGCGTTTTGTATGCGTCGCATGACAGTTTGTATGCCTTGCGAGCCCAAACAAACATCCTTCACGCGATCGACTGCTCCATCGTCGGCTTGATCCGCAGCCGCCAAGGCCCACTGAAATTTTTGCGCCTCGTCACCTTCCAGTAGTACGCGCTGCACTTTGAAACACGGCGCCGGATCGTTGCTTAAACGCGCTGGACCGGTTTGCGCTGGCGGTGATGGCAAGCGCACGTTAGGCGTGACGTCTTGCTGTTCGCGCAACAAACGTTCGCGTTCTTGTTGGCGAATGAGCTCTTGGTTACTGCGCTCGGACGAGGCGCTATCTGCAGCCTGTAACGTTGGGGCAAAGGTTGGCGTGAGGATGAGCGATGCGCAAATGATTGCGTAACGACCGACGTAACGCGTGAACTGCGCAACACCACCGCGTGTTGGGCACAGAAAAAAATTGATTGTGAACATAACGATCCATTCAAAAGCTGGATCGCGTCGCCATCTTTGTGACTTGAGGCTGTTGAAATGACGCTGATCCAGAAGATCTTGGATCGTATAAAAGTTATCCTTTTAGATCGATACTGTATTTATACATTTGTCAAAACCTCACCTGAATTGAAGTTAAGCGTTGTTAGCTCAAATACGAGAAATTAGCGAAAATTATTTATCCAAATCATTCTCAATACTTTGCTAAAAAGTACGTCAAATGTTTCGATAACGATTGCAAGAGGCGTTGTCAAAAAGCAAGCGTGATGACTTAGCGCAAAAACTGCCGCGGTATCACGGCGTTTTTATCGCAACGTTTGATATCAGTGGATTTTGATGGGTCGCGTTTTTATGCGCGGCGTTTTTATGTACGGTGTTTTTATGTGCGGCGTTTTGTAGCAGCACTTTTTGCAGCGACGATTTGTTGGCAATCCGATGACTACACGCTTTTTTATTGCGCTGATTTCATAAAGGCGATGTCACCGTACAAGGCATGCGCATCATCGCCCGTGTTATCCGCGTCACTCATCACGCCCACCGTCAACACATGCCCTGGGTCTTCACCAAACGCGCGCCGAAAATCTTCGAGCACGTTGCGTTCAAACACCTGCCAGCGTCCGATCGCCTCTGCACCACGACTCACCACGATCATCTGAATCCGATCGGTATGCGGATTGGGCAGAATGGTTTCTACGGGCTCGTTGTTTGACCACACGTACATCAAGGTGGCGTAAGGTAAGTCGCGGCCGGTGATGGCACGAATCAGACGCAATTTGGCACGGGCGCCGACATCTAAATTTGCCGGGTCACCGTGAAAGGTGAGGATTAAGCGCGCGGGCGAGTCTTCGCGACTCGCGCTGCGTTTATCCGCGCCCTCGACATCGTTATCCACCCGCCAGCGCCAAGCCAACAATGGATGCTGTTGCACATCGACGCGTGTCGTTCGATACAAGCCCGATGCCGATGCGTTGGCCACCGCTTGTAACGCCGCGCCGCAATCGGTATTCACCACGCTATATTGCGTGAGCGGCTTGGATGGATGAATGATGTAGGGCTTCCAGTACGCAGGCAGAGGGGCGCCCACCCGTTTGCTCGTGAAGCGTCCAATTTCGATCACCTCGCCCGCGCCTGAAAGCGGGGGCACAGCTGCATTACTGTCGTTGACGCCCGAAAGAGGCTCGAGCGTGGCGCAAGCGCTCAGCGCAAGCGCCAAGCACAGCGCGAGTAAATGACATCGCGTGAAACTGCACCGCAACAACTGCATGATGGGGGGACCTGAGAGCGTCGGGTGGGATAAAATAACATCTTTCCTGATGATTCGGAGTGTTTCCATGTCCATGGCCGACCGCGACGGTTACATTTGGTATGACGGTAAATTGGTCCCCTGGCGCAACGCCACGACCCACGTCCTCACCCACTCGCTGCATTATGGTTTAGCCGTGTTTGAAGGTGTGCGTGCATACAAAACCACCAAGGGCACCTCGATCTTTCGTTTGCAAGAGCACACCGACCGACTGTTTAATTCAGCGCACATTTACATGATGAAGATTCCGTACACACGCGAACAAATCATGGAGGCGCAAAAAGAAGTCGTGCGTGCCAACAAACTCTCGGAATGCTATCTACGTCCGATCGCGTTTTACGGCTCAGAAAAAATGGGTGTCTCACCCAAAGGCGCGCAAGTGCATGTGGCCATTGCGGCTTGGCCTTGGGGCGCGTACTTGGGTGCTGATGGCTTAGAAAAAGGCATTCGGGTCAAAACATCTTCGTTTGCGCGTCACCACGTGAACGTGTCGATGTGTCGCGCCAAGTATTCGGGCACTTACGCCAACTCGATTCTTGCCAATGCCGAAGCGCTCGACCATGGCTACGACGAAGCTTTGTTACTCGATGTGGATGGGTTTGTTGCCGAAGGCGCCGGTGAAAACTTATTTATGGTGAAGAACGGCAAGATCTACGAACCCGAACTCACCAGCGCACTGATTGGTATTACGCGTGATTCGGTGATCAACCTTGCTGCTGATCATGGCTATAAAGTTGAAGCGCGCCGTATCACGCGTGATGATCTTTATCTTGCCGATGAGTTGTTCTTCACAGGCACGGCGGCCGAAGTAACGCCAATTCGTGAGGTCGATGGTCGTACCGTCGGCGCGGGTAAACGCGGACCGATCACGGCAAAGTTACAAAAAGCGTTCTTCGAACTGGTGCAAGGTCGCAATCGCAAACACGGCGCATGGCTCACACCAGTGGGCAATGCCAAGCCCGCCAAAAAGGCGAACGCCGGATCTAAAAAAACCAGCGTCGCTATCAAAGCCACGACCAAACGCTCGACCAAGAAAAAGGCCTAAGCGATGTCTGCTGCCACACCCGACGCGCGCACCATTGAAGTCACCGAGCGTGATCTACCGTTGCATTGCCCTACGGCAGCCTCGCCGCTGTGGGCACGTCACCCGCGGGTGTTTCTTGACCCAAGTCGTCACGGTCAGGTGCTGTGTCCGTACTGCGGCACACAGTATGTGTACAAAGGTGCCCCGGTTTCGGGGCACTAATTTTTTTATTGACGCTGCCGCCTCAGCACATGGCGAATACGCGTCGACTGGTGGTTGCGCCCAATTGGATTGGCGACATGCTGATGGCGCATGCATTGCTCGCGCGCTTGCATGCCGATGCACCGCACTCACCAATTGACGTTCTTGCACCCGCATCCATGTTGCCGCTGCTAAAGCGTATGCCAGAAGTTGCGCAAGCGATCGCTTCGCCTGCAGCCGTACACGGAAAATTATTGCTAAAGCAGCGCTGGCAACAAGCGCGCGAATTGTCGCAGCACGGCTATACCGATGCGTGGGTACTCCCCAACTCGATGAAAAGCGCTTTGATTCCTTTTTTGGCGGGAATTCCTCGACGGATTGGCTACGTGGGCGAGTCGCGTTACGGTTTACTGAATGTGATACATCGTTTGTCACGCAGTCACCCCGCACCAATGCTCGAGCGCTATTTAGCGCTCTCGCGTGCGCCGCGTGCCGCAGTATTCAACGCAACAGCCACGCCATCTGCGCCTGCCACCCAATTGCACACGGACTCAAAGAGTCAAGCGCTCACGCTACAAGCACTCGGACTCGCCCCGCCAAGCACCGATCAAAGTATTGTGGCGCTTTGTCCAGGAGCCGAATTCGGCAGCGCGAAACGTTGGCCGATTGATCACTTTGCTTTGCTCAGTAAAGAATTAACCGCTATCGGCATGACGGTGTGGTTGATTGGTGGCCCAGCGGATCGCACCGCGGCCACTGAGATTACCCACCGAGCTGGCGTGTCGATTTACAACTTATGCGGCCGTACGGATCTTGCGCAGGCCATTGATCTTCTCGCCTTGGCTTCGGTGGTGGTGAGTAACGACTCCGGCTTAATGCACATGGCTGCCAGTCTTGGTCGACCGTTGGTGGCCTTGTTTGGTTCGTCTAGCCCACTCCATACCCCACCGCGCATGGCGCTGGGTGCACCCGCGGCGCGTATTCAATATTTAGGATTAGAGTGCAGCCCATGTTTTGCCCGCGAGTGCCCACTGGGACATTTGCGTTGTCTGCAAGAGTTAAGCGTCACACGGGTATTCAACGAAACGCGCGCCTGCGCAGGCCAGTGATACCATCGCGCCGCCATGAGACCAACTGCCTTTCCAACCCCACAAGATGCAGAGCAAGCTTTTTATGAAGCCCTGCAACGCTGCGACCTTGAGGCCATGATGGCCGTCTGGGCCGAAGATGAAGAGATCGTGTGCATTCATCCGGGTGGACCGCGCTTAACAGGTTTACGTGCGGTGCGCGAATCATGGCGCGAAATTTTTAGTGGCGGGCCCAGCTTGCGCGTTCAAGTAAATAACATCGTCGCAACGCAAGCGATGTTGGTAGCAGTACATAACGTACAAGAAAATTTTTCGATTGCCGGTAACCCCAAAGCCGTAGCACCTGCGCTTGCAACTAACGTGTATTTAAAAACAGCGGCGGGCTGGCGCATGATTGTGCATCACGCTTCACCCGCCTCTGATCCCGGACAAACCCGCGGGTCAACGCACGAAAAGCCGCAGGTGTTGCATTGATTCGGGTCTGACATTGAATCGTCATGCAGCGGCAGGCACGTATCGCGCGCCTTGGTGGTTACGTGGCGGGCATGCACAAACCATCTTTACTGCACTCACGCCAGGCGCTGCCCCTGCGTATCAACGCGAACGTTGGCAAACGCCCGATGCCGATTTTATTGACGTCGATCGTGCTGGCTCGCCCAGCGCAACTCAAGCATTAGTGATTTTTCACGGACTCGAAGGGCATTCGCATAGTCACTACGCGCGTAATTTTTCGCGTGCTGCAGTGACGCGTGGCTGGCAGTGCTTGATTCCACATTTTCGTGGATGCTCGGGCGAACCCAACCGCTTGCCGCGTGCATATCACTCGGGGGATGGTCTCGAAATTGATTGGATATTGCGACGTCTCCGTGCGCATTTGCCCGGCGTACGTCTGCATGTGGCCGCCGTGTCGCTCGGCGCCAGTGCCACATTGGGGTGGCTCGCAGATCGCGGTCACGATTGCGCACGCCTGGTACATCGTGTGGCAGCAATCTCTGCGCCGCTTCATCTCGCCGCCTCAGGACGCGCCCTAGAACAAGGGTTGAATCGAATCTACACGCGTATGTTTCTGAACACCATGAAAGTGCGTGCTGCAAAAAAACTCGCGCAGTTTCCCGGGCTGTTTGATGCCAACGCAATGCGAGCGGTACGCACGCTGCATGCCTTCGATGACATATTCACCGCACCCCTACACGGCTTTCTTAATGCCGATGATTACTGGGCGCGCGCCAGTAGCGGTCCACGCTTAGCGCATATTCGCGTCCCAACATTGGTGTTAAATGCGCGCAACGATCCGTTTTTACCTGCTGCTGTGTTGGATGCGTTGTCACCCCCAAGCGATGATGTGCAACTTGAATTTCCCGCCGAAGGTGGTCATGTTGGCTTTGGTGATGGACTATTTCCGGGCCAACAAGCGTGGCTCACTGATCGACTTTTTTCTTTTTACTCCTCATGAAAACACTTCCTGCAGAAATTTTCCGTGCGTATGACATTCGCGGTATCGTCGGTCAAACGCTCACCCCTGAGATCGTACAATCGATTGGTCACGGACTCGGTACGCTGGCCCTTGAAGCCGGTGGTAAAGCCATTGCCATTGGTCGTGATGGTCGACTCTCGGGCCCCGCGCTATCGCAAGCTCTCGCGCAAGGCATTACAGCCAGTGGCGCAAATGTGCTCGATGTCGGCATGGTTCCCACACCAGTCACTTACTTTGCGAGTCATCAATTGCAGTGTGGTAGTGCGGTCATGCTCACCGGTAGCCATAACCCACCCGATTACAACGGCCTAAAAATGGTGATCAACGGGCACACGTTATCGGGTGATGCGATCCAGGATTTACGTCTTCGCCTTGATCAACATCGCGTGCAGCACGGCGTCGGGAAAATCAGCATGCATGATGTACAAGCCGCGTATTTGCAGCGCATTGTGTCGGATGTGCATTTGGCTCGACCGATGCGTATTGCGATTGATTGCGGAAACGGGGTCACAGGCAAACTTGCCCCCATGTTGTTCGAGCAACTTGGTTGCACGGTGGAAGGGTTGTTTTGCGAGATTGATGGTACGTTTCCTCATCATCATCCCGATCCATCACAACCAAAAAATCTGACCGATCTGATTGCCTGCGTACAAAGCGGTCAGGCCGAAATAGGATTAGCGTTTGATGGCGATGGTGACCGGCTCGGGGTGGTGACGCGCTCGGGCAAGGTGATCTATCCAGATCGACAATTAATGCTCTACGCTCGCGACGTTCTGCAGCGCAATCCTGGCGCCAGCATTATTTACGACGTGAAGTGCACCCGATTGCTTGGACCGTGGATCACGCAGCACGGCGGTGTACCGGTGATTTGGAAAACCGGTCATTCTCTAATTAAAGCCAAGCTCAAAGAAACAGGCGCACCGTTGGCGGGTGAAATGTCTGGGCACACGTTCTTCAAAGAACGCTGGTATGGCTTTGACGACGCGCTGTATGCCGGCGCACGTTTACTCGAAATTTTGTCGCGTGTAGATGACCCCAGCGCCGAGCTCGAGGCTTTGCCCGATGCGCCCTCAACACCAGAGCTCAATTGGATGCTTGCGGAAGGTGAACCGCACGCGTTGATTGCAAAATTACAAGCCGCCAAAGCGTTTACCAATGCCGAACGTGTCCTCACGTTGGATGGTGTGCGCGCAGAGTATGCCGATGGCTTTGGCTTGGCACGTGCATCAAACACCACGCCGGTGATTGTGTTGCGCTTTGAGGCCGATACCGCGCAAGCATTACAACGCATTCAAGAAGAATTTCGTCAGCAACTCCAAGCACTCAAGCCGGAAGCGCCTTTGCCGTTTTAACGCCGAAATTAAGTGTTCGCCGTGGGCTTAGGCGGGTGCTGCGCCTTCGATCGAACCACGTAACTCTTTGCGGTAGCGGCTGAGGTCTTGCAAGGTGCGGATCGGCCGGTCAAAGAGTTTGGAGAGATTGAGCAAAATCATCTCGATGACGTTTTTTTCCCAGCCCGCATCAAAGCGAATTTGCTCATCGAGCCAGCGCTCTAGCCATGCAGGATCAGGCAATTTGCATTGCACGGTATCTTGCGGAAAGAGCGAGGCATTGACGTGCAAGTTCGTGGGATGCAACGGCTTGCCAGCGCGACCAGCGGCAGCCATCAACATGCCGGTTCGTGCAAACGCAGCGCGCACTTCGGCACCACCGCGCTCGATGGCGCGTTTCATGTATTGTAAATACGCACCGCCATGACGTGCTTCGTCGCGTGCGATGAGTTCGTAAATCGCGCAGATCACCGGTTCGGTATGCCACTGCGCGGCACAACGGTACCAATGATTCAGTCGGATTTCGCCGCAAAAATGCAGCATGAGGGTTTCGAGTGCGGGGGCCGGATCAAACGGAAAACGCACCGCATGCAGCTCCGCTTCAGTGGGCACTAAATCAGGACGAAAACGACGCAAGTACTCAATGAGCACTAACGAATGCTTTTGTTCTTCAAAAAACCACACCGACATGAACGCTGAGAAGTCGCTGTCATCGCGGTTGTCACGCAAAAACATTTCTGTTGCAGGCAACGCCGACCACTCGGTGATGGCGTTCATTTTGATCGTCAACGCTTGCTCATCGGTGAGCTTGCTCGCGTCAAATCGATCCCAAGGCACATCGGTGTCCATGTTCCAGCGCACACGCTCAAGCGATTTAAATAAGTCGGGATACAACATCCGTGATCCTCGGTCTGAACAAAATTGATGACAACAGCCGGTCTTCGCTCATCGATTCGGTCTACGCTCTTCGATTCGGTCTGCGCTCTTCGGTCTTCGATCTTCGGTTGCTTGGCCACCTCAGTGTGGCCTGCCGCCGTTAGGTTTGCCTGCACATTCAAGCGCTCGCTACACACCTCGGCGTTTCTGATGGCCGCATGCTTGAGCAGCGTTTTTAGCACGAACTGTGAGTTTGCATGCACCTTGTTCGTCGTACAAGTTTAAATCAGCGTACTGACGTGCGAGTTTGTCAGCCCGCTGTGTCGCGGTTTGCGTGCCGTCACCCACTCAACCGCCACAAACGAAACAAGCCGTCACGCAACAGGCCAAAAAAAACGATGTTTTCACCGAAAAGTTGCGGTCTGGGATGCAACGTTTGCAAGCGACCGAAAAGAGCATTGACGAATATGCCTATGCAACGCATTATTCATACACATCAATTGCTTAGCTAGGGTATCCGTGTCTTCAGTCAGCGCCGCAACAAGAAGCCGCATTGCGGTGGTGGGCTCAGGGATTGCCGGCTTGTCGGCCGCTTGGCTTCTTTCGCAAAAACACGCGGTCACGGTGTTCGAAGCGGCCGATTGGTTGGGCGGACACACACACACGGTCGATGTCACGCTTGAGGGCATCACGCACGGTGTCGATACCGGATTTCTGGTGTTTAACCGGCAAACCTACCTGCATCTCGTGCCCATGTTCGAGTACCTGCAGATCCCAATGGCTGATAGTGAGATGACCTTCAGCCTGGCTCTCGAATCGCCCGACCTGCAATGGTCTGGCACGTCACTACGGACCTTGTTTGCGCAGCGACGTAATTTATTTCGCCCCGGGTTTTTGCGTATGTTGCGCGACATTCTTCGATTTAATCGCGAAGCCGCTGCTTACGCACTACACGATGCCGCTTTAAACACCGCGAACGAAACACTCACCCTTGGTGCATTTTTGCAGCAAGGTCGTTATAGCGCAGAGTTTCGTGATTGGTATCTTGGCCCGATGTCGGCGGCGATTTGGTCTTGTCCAACGCAAGTGATGTTGGATTATCCGTTTCCTGCATTTGCCCGTTTTTTTCATAATCACGGCTTACTGCGTATCGCGCAACGCCCCCCTTGGTACACGGTACGTGGCGGTGCTCGCCAGTACGTCGACAAACTCGCCCATGCCATCGTACAAGCGGGCGGCGAAATCCACCGCGCAACACGGATTAATCACGTCGCGCGTTTTGCGCACGGGGTGCAGCTACTCAGTCAACACACCGCGCAGAATGACTCTGCTTCATCGAAAACACATTCTTTTGATGCGCTGGTACTGGCCTGTCACAGCGACGAGGCACTGCGCATTCTTGGCGCGGGGGCAACGCAAGCAGAACAACGCGTACTCAAGGGCATTGGCTGGCAATCCAACCGCGCGATTTTGCATACCGATACGCAACTCTTACCCTCGGATTCGCGTGTTTGGTCTGCATGGAATTACACCGCGGGACATGACACGCCCGACGGACGCGCAGTTGCGGTGCATTACTTGATTAATAAACTACAACCGTTACCGTTTCGCACCCCTGTCATCGTGTCGCTTAATCCACACCGTTTACCCGCGCCTGAAAAAATTCTCGGCGACTATGCCTACGCCCACCCCATGTTTGGTCATGGCGCCAGTGCGGCGCAAGCCGAACTGCCGCAACTACAAGGTCAACAACGCACGTGGTTCTGCGGAGCGTGGACCGGTCATGGGTTTCATGAAGACGGACTACGTTCAGCGCTCACCGTTGCTGCGTCTTTTGGTATTGATGCGCCCTGGCAACGTAACGCCTCCACGACTTTGCGCGCGGCGGCGTGATCAATGGCAGGTTGGTTATTACGCGGCAGTGTGATGCACCACCGATTGCGCCCGGTGCAACATCGCTTTCGGTATGCCGTGTTCACACTGCGGCTACCGTTAAGTGCCCTCAGCGATTGCGCGAATGCGTTGTTTTCAATTAATCGCTGGAATCTAGCGAGTTTTTATTATCGCGACCATGGCGCACGTGATGGTTCAGCACCCCTCGATTGGATCCGCCAAGTGCTGCGGGATGCAGACATCGACTGCGCAGACGGCGAAGTGTGGTTGCAATGTTTTCCAAGACTACTAGGTTACGTATTTAATCCCGTGAGTTTTTGGTTTTGCGAAGATCGTCACGCCAAGCTGCGCGCAATTTTGGTCGAAGTGAATAACACCTTCGGCGAATCGCATGCGTACCTACTTGCTCATGCCGATCAGCGTCCAATTCAAGACGGCGAGTTACTCGAAGCACGCAAACAATTTCATGTCTCGCCATTTTTTCCGGTCGAAGGACGCTACCGCTTTCGGTTTACCCAAGACAAGCAACCCACGCGCGCGCGCATCGATTACCGCGACATGGACGGCCCCTTGCTCAACACGGCGATCACCGGACAAGCACAAGCCTTAAGTGCTGACGCGATATGGCGTGCTTGGGTGTCGCATCCGCTGATGACGTTGGCTGTGGTCTGGCGAATTCATTGGCAAGCCCTGCAACTTTGGCGAAAGCGCGTTCGGTTTTATCGTAAACCCACACCTCCCACACACCCATTGAGTCGATGAAAACCGCATCTACCCCCGATCTGCCGTTTGCAGCACGCGCCACGTTGCGTGTTTTACAACACATCGAACACGGTCAACTCGTCGTCGATTTACCGAATGGATCGCAGCAACAATTCGGTGACGGTACGGCGCGTGCGGTCATCACATTTCATGATTGGACTGCATTTCGACGTATTTTGCGCGATGGTGATATTGGGTTTGCAGAGGGCTATTTAGACGGTCTGTGGGAAACGCCCGATCTTGCTCAGCTACTCACGCTGCTTGCAAATAACCGCGAACCACTCGATCGACCGTTATATGGCAGCTGGTTCGGCCGCCTTTTACATCGCGGTTTACATTTGTTACGTGCCAACACACGTCGAGGCAGCCAACGCAACATCGCAGCGCACTACGATCTAGGCAACGATTTTTACGCGCAATGGCTCGACCCAAGCATGACCTACTCGAGCGCGCTTTTCGATGCACAACCGTCGCGCACTTTAGAAGCAGCACAACACGCAAAGTATCAACGTATTCTAGAGACGCTGTCACTTGCGCCTGATGCACGTATCTTAGAAATTGGTTGCGGTTGGGGCGGTTTTGCAGAAGCAGCTGCGCGACGTGGTTATCAGGTGCACGGCATCACCCTATCGCGAGAACAACTGCGTTATGCGCAGCAACGATTGTTGCACGCTGGTTTAGCGCAACGTGCACAATTTGAGTTTCGAGACTACCGCGATCTGCAAGGAAAATATGACGCTGTTGTCTCCATCGAAATGGTCGAAGCCGTTGGCGAGCGGTGGTGGCCAACCTACGTTGAGCGTATTGCGGCTGCCCTATCGTCGGGCGGTCGCGCGATCGTGCAAGCCATCACCATCGATGAAGCTTTATTTGACCGCTATCGCCGTGGCAGCGATTTTATTCAACAATATATTTTTCCGGGTGGTATGTTATTTACGCCATCGCATTTCACCGACTTGGCGGCGCGCGCCGAATTAAATATGCAATCGATACATCGCTTTGGTAAAGACTACGCACGTACACTGGCTGAGTGGGACCGGCGCTTTGTATCTGCAGCGCCCGCCATTCAAGCGCAAGGCTTTGATGATCGATTTATGCGCATGTGGCGCTTTTATCTGGCCTACTGCCAAGCCGGATTCTTAAGCGGCTCAACGGATGTTGCACAATTTTCTTTTGTACGCGCCTAAATATCACCATGAATACTCATCGATCGATTGCATGGATTTATCTATAGTTAAAATGAAAAAATATTTTCTAGGCCTACTCTTCATTATTCATGTGTCGGTTTGTCTTGCCGAGGCACCGCCTGCGATTCTTTTAGAATCAGCACCCGGTCTGAGTCTGCGCGGCAGCGGTGTGTTTCGTTACTTTGGCTTACGCATCTACGACGCGGTGTTATGGAGTAGCGCACCACTGTCAGCAGAACGCGTCGATTTTTCGCAGCCCCTCGCCTTACAACTACGCTATGCACGCCGCCTCGAAGGTCGCGCAATCGCCGATCGATCGATTCAAGAAATCGCGCAGCTTGGTATCGGTACACCGGAACAACGTAGCGCCTGGCAAGAAGCTCTGCGCCGTGTTTTACCCGACGTGGACAGCGGCACCGTGGTGGCTGGTGTGCATGTACCAGGTCGTGGTGCTAAATTTTTTCTGAATGGTGCACCCGTAGGCGAAGTCAACGATCCGGCGTTTTCGCAAGCGTTTTTTTCTATTTGGCTTGATCCAAAAACCAGCGCGCCAGACCTGCGTACCGCGTTGATCGGATCGCGCTAATGTATTGATTCGATCGTCCATGACCGGACACGATCAACCCACTCCGGTTGGACTCGATCCACCCACCACGCACACTCGTTTTGCATTACTCGCGTATGCAACACTCGCACTACCGTTGGCGTGTGCTGCGCTACCCATGTACGTGCTGCTGCCAGCGCTGTATGGAAATCAACAGGGGCTTTCGCTGAGCTTACTCGGCGCAGTGTTACTTCTCACACGCTGCGCCGATGCCGTTGCAGATCCACTGATTGGCTGGGCCAGTGATCGGCTACAACAGCCGCGCACTCTCATTTGCGTTGGCATGCTGTTGTTAACGACGGGGATGGCGCTTGCATTCAATCCACCGACAGGGTCTGCGCAGCACTGGCACTGGCTGGCATTGGCCTTAGTACCGCTGTATGCCGGTTACAGCCTTGCTTCGATTAATTATTTTTCTTGGGGTGCACAACTGCATACCAGCATCGAGGGTCATACGCGTGTGACTTCGATGCGTGAAGCCCTCGGGTTATTTGGCGTGATTATCGCGAGCACCCTACCCATGCTCCTCAATGAAACCAGTACGGCCACAATGCCACGCTACAGCGTTGCCTTGGCTGTGCTGTTTTTATTCGGCACAGTGATTGCACTGCGCTATGCACCGCCCCCGACACAGCGTCGTCAAGCAGTGCATCAGGATGCGTTGCAGGCCGCGCACATCTGCTCAACGCAATATGCCGACGCAACCACCACAAACGCGGGTCGTCACTGGCCCCTCAGACATCCCGCCGTGCGTGGCTTATTTGCGGCGTTTGTTGTGAACGGAATCGCCAGTGCCTTACCTGCGACACTGGTCCTGTTTTTTGTCGGAGATGTTCTACAACTGCATGCGTCCACTGGTATTTTTTTAAGTGCCTATTTTCTTGCTGGCGCCTGTAGTTTACCGATGTGGCAACGTATCGCACGGCGTGTTGGCGCAGCGCGGGCTTGGCAGTGGTCGATGCTTTTGAGCATTCCAGCTTTTAGTGGTGCATGGCTGCTTGGCGCCGGTGATCAATTTGGCTATCTGGTGGTGTGCGTGCTGTCAGGTTTAATGCTTGGCGCAGACTTGGCGCTGCCGCCCGCATTATTGGCGCATTTGATTCAAACGCACCACGACCAAGCACAAACCAACGCTTATTTTGGTTGGTGGACGTTTGTCACCAAACTCAATCTCGCCTTGGCTGCAGGATTGTCGCTACCGTTGTTACAGTGGTTAGGCTACATTCCGTCATCGCAAGAACACATCGCGCCCTTACGCATGGCGTATTGTTTTTGGCCATGTGTGCTAAAACTACTGGCCGCTGGGGTGTTGCAACAACAACGCCGCTTGCTACTTGCGCACTCACGTTTTATCGATCGCTGACTTTCACAAGGAACCTCATCATGCGCCGCTGGCTCACCCCTTGGTTAATTGCTCCACTGTTGGCACTGTGTGGTTGTGCGAGTGTTGATCCTCAGGTGTATCAAGCGGAACAACCCACGTTAGATTTATTTCGCTACTTTGACGGCACAGTCGATGCATGGGGATATTTTTCAGATCGCTCTGGTCAGGTGGTCAAACGCTTTAAGGTGGTCATTCAAGGTCGCGTACAAGGCGATGTTCTTACTTTAGAAGAAGACTTTAATTATTCAGATGGCAGCACGAGCCGTCGTGTCTGGACAATTACACGACAAAATGCAAATAGCTTTATCGGCACTGCCAGCGACGTCGTTGGTCAAGCCAGCGGGCAACGTTATGGCAACGCATTGCATTGGACTTACGTGATGGCCCTACCTGTGGATGGGACAACCTATCATGTCGATTTTGACGACTGGATGTATCTACAAGACGACACTGTCATGCTCAATAAATCGGTGATGCGAAAATTTGGTTTCACGCTTGGCGAAGTGATTCTGTCGTTTCGTAAGCGTCCCTAACTCTACGATTGCTGACCGATGTTCTTTCAACCACTCAACCCACCCATCCAGTCCTTTCAAGGGCAACGCATTTGGTTAGTTGGTGCATCGACAGGTATCGGCGCGGCCTTGGCTGAGCAGCTCATCGCGGCCGGCGCTCGCGTTGCAGTATCAGCGCGCTCGGCTGACTCGTTAGCGCAACAATTTTCTGGTCGTGCCGAAATTTTGCCACTCGACGTGACTGATGCAACAGCGCTAAACGTTGGTGCACAAACCTTATGTACGCACTGGGGTGGTCTAGATTTAGTGTTAGCGATTGCTGGCACCTATCAGGTGATGCGTGCTGACCGTGTGGATCTAGCAGCAGCAAAACGCATACTCGACATTAATCTCTCTGGGGTACTCAATCTGTTTGCCGCAGTTCAGCCCACTTTACTCAAACAAGGGCACGGTGGCTTTGGCATTGTTTCGAGTGTGGCGGGGTATGGCGGACTGCCATTGAGCCTTGCCTATGGCGCAAGTAAAGCCGCGTGTATCAATTTAGCGCAATCGTTGTGGCTCGATTTACACGACAAAGGGATCGGCATTTATTTAATTAATCCAGGCTTTGTGCGTACTCCGCTGACCGCGAACAATCCATTCCCGATGCCATTTTTAATTGATGCCGATGTCGCTGCTCAAGCCATCATGCGCGGGCTGCAGCGAGGTGCATTTGAGATTCATTTTCCAAAAACGTTCTCGCGTTTACTCAAACTGCTGAACCTACTGCCGCATTGGTTGTATTTAAGGCTGGTCAAGCGCGGCACAGGGTTATAACCATGACCAAGTTGGCTGCACTCAAAGAGTGGTTTGAACATCTCACGCCAGACCGGGTGTCTGAAACAGCACACTTTTATGCAAGTCACGCGTATTTCAAAGACCCCTTTAATGAAGTCAATGGCGTGGACCAGATTGCACGCATTTATGCGCACATGTTCCAGCAAGTGGCCGACCCGCGCTTTGTCATTACCGAGATGATTCAAGACACCGATACCGCGGTGCTCATTTGGGTGTTTAGTTTTGCTGCCCAAAAAGGATCGCATGCAGCGACAAAAACGAACGCTTCCGCTGCACGCATCAACGTGCTCGCTGAACGTACCGAAGTACGTGGCGCATCACACTTACGTTTTGATTTGCAAGGCAAAATCGTCTGGCATCGCGACTACTGGGATACGGCAGAAGAGTTGTACGCCAAGATTCCCATACTCGGCGCTGTGATGCGCTTTTTAAAGCGACGCCTAGCGACGCCGCAGTGATCTAGTAAAACGCAGGGCCAATCTCGTGTAACGCATCCGTGATCAAACAATCCACGCCCCAACTAACCAAAGTGCGGGCGATCACTGGATCATTGACTGTCCAACACACCACTGCGTACCCTGCCTCATGCAGCGCTTGTACTTGCGCTAACTGTAGATGCTTGTAATGACAATGCACCGCCACCGCATCAACCGCTTGCATACGCACCAACCAATCAGCAGGAATATGGTCCACCAACCAGCCGCGTGGAATCTGCGGCGCAATTTCACGCGCTGTGAGTAAAGCGGCCTCTGAAAATGAGGACAACACTGGCCGTAAGGGCGGTTGCGCATTCACTGGCGCGAGGCATTGGGCCACGTGTTGAGCAGTATGTTTTGCGACGACAGCGGCCGTCTTACGTTCAACACCACGCGCCGGTTTAATTTCGATGTTGGTCCACAGTGCGAGTTGCCCACACAGCGTCAAGGTATCTTGCAAGGTTGGGATCGGTTCGTTGATCCAAGCCTGCCCCTTCCAACGGCCTGCATCCAAACTGCGTAACACCGTGTCAGTTGTGTTACTCACCGCGCCATGACCAGTGGTCGTCCGTTCGAGTGTTTCATCGTGAATTAAAAATGGACTGTGGTCTGCAGACAACATCACATCAAATTCGACGCCACGAAAACCAAGCGACGCGCCATAGCGCATCGCCGCCAGGGTGTTTTCTGGCGCGCATGTACCGCCACCTCGGTGCGCAACAATGCGTGGATAGGGCCAACGTGGTGACATCGCCATCGACATCACTTCATCTCAATCCGTCGACCATGCGCAGCATCAAACCAATGCATGTGCTCAGCTGCAAATCGAATCGGTAACATTGCCGCGGGTTGCGCACTCGCTGCTAAACGTACGACCAGTGCATGTGGCCCAAGCGTCGCGTGCACCAAGATGTCGGCACCCAAGGCTTCAGTCAACGTGATTGGAACAGTGCACAAAGCTTCACTTGGCGCGCATGGCAGCACGTGCTCTGGGCGTACGCCCAATGTCATGGGTTGACCCCAATAAGATGCGGGCACACTCCCCGGGGGTAAATCCATCGCAGGCGCAGCGTCGAGTAAAAACTGCGTGCCATGCGCGTTGATCGTTCCGCGCAATAAGTTCATCGGCGGTGAACCAATAAAACCCGCGACAAACGTGCTGGCCGGCTTGGCGTATACCGCAAGTGGCGCGCCAATTTGTTCAACCACACCTGCATGTAACACCACCATCCGCTGCGCTAAGGTCATGGCCTCGACTTGATCGTGCGTGACATACACGCTGGTGGTGCCTAAACGTTGATGCAATGCTTTGAGTTCGAGACGCATTTGTACACGCAACTTCGCATCCAAATTCGATAAAGGCTCATCAAACAGAAACACCGCGGGTTCGCGCACAATGGCCCGTCCCATCGCCACACGTTGACGTTGCCCCCCCGAGAGCGCACGGGGTTGTCGCTGTAACAATGAATCGAGTTCAAGAATTTGCGCTGCTCGTGCCACACGTGCGGCAATTGCTTCACGCGATAAACCGCGAATTTTTAAGCCATACGCCATGTTTTCAAACACCGACATGTGCGGATACAGCGCGTAATTCTGAAACACCATCGCGATATCACGATCTTTGGGTTCGAGCTGATTAACCACGCGCTCGCCGATACGTATCTCTCCTGAGGTGATGGTTTCGAGTCCGGCAATCATGCGCAGTAGGGTCGATTTTCCGCAGCCAGACGGGCCAACCACCACCACAAACTCCCCATCCGCAATGGTGAGTGATACACCTCGCACGACTTGCGTCTGTGCAAAAGATTTTCGAATTTCAGTGAGCGAGACCTGCGCCATAGCGTTCTTTCAACAGCAAAATAGACAATTATTTTTCAGTCTCAACCAAGCCTTGTACGAACCATTTCTGCATCAGCACAACCACCAATGCCGGCGGCAGCAAGGCAAGAATGGCCGTGGCCATCACCAAATGCCATTCGGTTAAGGCTTCACCACCGGCAATCATGCGTTTAATTCCAATCACCGCGGTGTACATCGATTCTTGCGTGGTCACGAGGAGCGGCCAAAGATATTGATTCCACCCGTAAATAAATTGAATGACAAAGAGCGCTGCGATACTCGTACGCGATAAAGGTAAGACAACATCAAAAAAGAAGCGCATGGGTCCAGCACCGTCAATCCGCGCCGCTTCGGCCAACTCATCTGGAATCGTCAGAAAAAATTGCCGGAATAAAAACGTGGCGGTAGCCGAGGCGATGAGAGGCAGTGTTAAACCCAGATAGGAATCCAACATGCCGAGATCTGCCACCACTTTATAGGTGGGAATGATCCGCACCTCAACGGGCAGCATCAAGGTGACAAAGATCATCCAGAAAAAGAACTGTCGAAAGCGAAAGCGAAAATACACAATCGCAAACGCAGCAGTGAGTGAAATCGCAATCTTGCCAAAGGCGATCGATAAGGCCACCACCAAGCTATTCAACATCATCCGTCCCACGGGTGCAGCTGCCCCGCGCGTCGAACCGGCTGTCAGCACTTGCAGATAGTTATCCACCAAGTGTGTGCCGGGTAATAACGGCATTGGCACCGTCAAAATATCTTCTAAGGTGCGTGTTGACGCGACAAACGTGACGTACAGCGGAAATGCAACTAACGCCACACCGCACAGTAGTACTGCATGCGCAAATAACGTGAGTCCGGGACGATGTTCAACCATGTGGGGGGGCTCAGTTTAGTAATTCACTTTACGCTCGATGAACCGAAACTGAATCACCGTGAGCAAAATCACCAAGACCATCAAGACCACCGACTGTGCCGATGAGCTGCCTAAATCAGCCGCTTTGACGCCATCGTGATACACCTTATAGACCAGAATTTGCGTGGACTGCGCCGGTCCACCTTGTGTGGTGGCATCAATAACACCAAAGGTATCAAAGAAGGCATACACCACATTCACCACCAGCAAAAAAAACGTCGTGGGTGAAAGCAGCGGAAACACAATAGTTCGAAACCGATGCCAAGGCCCAGCACCGTCAATGGCAGCCGCTTCAATCAACGACTTCGGAATCGACTGTAAACCAGCAATAAAAAATAAAACGTTGTAACTGAGCTGCTTCCAGACCGCAGCCATCACAATCAACGCCATGGCTTGGTCACCTTGCAAGACCCAATTCCACTCATAGCCAAGGTAATACCGTAAGGCCCAGCTCACCACACCCACAGAAGGAGCAAATAAAAATCCCCACAACACACCCGCCACCACCGGGGCGACCGCGTAGGGCCAAATGAGCAAGGTACGATAGATCCAAATACCGCGCAGAACGCGATCGGCCATACAGGCCAGAAGCAATGAAAACAATATGCCGATGCCCGCAACGAGCACACTAAATAACGCAGTGACCTTAAACGCGGCCAAATACAACG
>CANIIA010000030.1 GCA_947467435.1 Betaproteobacteria bacterium | reverse complement strand
CATACCATTCGAAGTTCCTGCGGCGTAGAGGTCAATCATGGCGAGGTCCTTTTAAAAATTGATTCGGTTTGGCAACAATGCACAATGTTGTTTTCTGACTGCTTTACTGAATTCGTTACTCTTTCGTTTGCTGTTTTCTTATGTACGAATCACGGGCGGCGGCACGCCATCCTCAATCAATTGCTTGAGATTCCCCACGTGCCCAAGGGTACCAGAGGTGTTCAGCAAGCCGGTCAGAAACACCGCGGCCCAACGTGTCACAAACGGCATCTTGGCTTGCGATAAATGCAGCGTATGTGTCAGCGTGGTGGTGTCCTCATCGCTCGTGAGTTGGTAGGTTTCAATCAATACCCCGCCCGGTTTTAAATCACCCCCACTGGTTTGAACCACCAAGCGCTCAGCATCCACCATCTCGAGCAAGACGGCCTCGGTCAACGGCGGGCGCGAACCAAACCGTTTGGTCGGGCGATACGCGATACGAAAACGCCAGCCTGCATGTGCTGCTCCCGGGTCGAGCGGTAACACATCCTCAATGCGTGGGATCCACGCCGTCCAGCTTTGCGGCTGTGCAACCCAGCGCCAAACGGTTTCACGTGAGGCGATGATGCGTGCACGACCGGTCATGACTTTCGCTTCCAATGCGGGGCTCTTTCTTTGCGGCGCGGGAGAAAATTCCTCGACGAAGCAGCTAATTTCGCACGCGCACGCGACCAAGGCAAGCCAGCCGCTTAGAATCGAGCGCATGAATGCATCTCTTCCTCTCAGCGGCATCACCGTGGTTGCGCTCGAACAAGTCATCGCCGCGCCCTTTTGCACACGCCAACTGGCCGAACTCGGTGCGCGTGTGATCAAAATTGAACGTCCTGGTGTAGGGGATGCCTCGCGTGGTTATGACACCACGGTCGAGGGCTTGTCGTCTCACTTTGTTTGGGTGAATCGTTCTAAAGAAAGCTTGACCTTGGATGCCAAGCATCCACAAGCTGCCAAGATTCTCGATCAACTGATCGCGCGTGCCGATGTGTTTGTACAAAACATCGCACCGGGTGCTGCAGCTCGCTTGGGGTTGGGTGCAGAGACATTACGCAAAAAGTATCCGCGTTTAGTGTGGTGCGGTATTTCGGGTTACGGTGAAAACGGACCGTATAGCGATAAGCGCGCCTACGATTTATTGGTGCAATGTGAAACCGGTTTGCTGTCGGTGACCGGGACGCAATCCCATCCATCCAAAGCCGGCATTCCAATTGCAGACATCTCCGCAGGGATGTACGCATTTTCTGGCATTTTGGCCGCGCTATATCGCCGCCAAGCCACTGGCGAAGGTGCCACCCTCGACATTTCGATGTTTGAATCGCTCGGTGAATGGCTGGGGTTTCCAGCGTATTTCACAGCGTATGGAGGTAGCGCACCACCGCGCACTGGGGCGTTTCACGCCACGATCGTGCCGTATGGTCCATTTCAAGCAAGTGACGGTACGGTGTTTCTTGGCATTCAAAATGAACGCGAATTTGCACGCTTTTGTACGCACGTTCTGCAACTGCCTGAGTTACCCAAGGACCCGCGCTTTGCCACCGGCAGCGCACGCAATCAACATCGCGACGAAATGAATGCCCTGATTACCCAAGTGTTTGCACAACGCACCAGCGCTCAAGTTGTGCAATCACTCGAAGCCGCTGGCATTGCCAACGCACGCCTCAATTCGATGCAAGGTTTTTGGGAACACCCGCAATTAGCCGCACGCAATCGCTGGACCGAAGTGGATTCACCTGCCGGTCCGCTCAAGGCCATGCGCCCACCGCTCAACATCAACGAAATGACACCGTCTATTTCTGCGATTCCTGGCGTGGGTCAACATACGCACAGCATCTTGAATGAACTGGGCTACTCAGAGACGCAGATTCAGTCGCTCATCAAAGAAAACGCGATCTAACCCACACGACTTCGCCCCTTTATCAGTGTGTGTAACGCGCCATCCACACGCTTGATCCACACGCACTCATCACGCTCGAGGTTTTGTGTCATCTCTTCCGCTTTTTCTTGCTTCACTGATGTGGAATTACGGCCTGGGGATGACGTACATCGTCGTGCCGCTGTACGCACAATCATGCGGTTTAAGTGGTATTGAAATCGGCTTGTTGTTTTCAATCCCTGTATTTTTTCAAGTGGTCTTTAATTTAGTCGGTGGCGCGTATACCGATCGATTTGGAGGCCGACGCATTATGTTAATTTCGTGTTGGCTGGTGGCGGCAGGAGGCGTGGGTTTTATCTTTGCGGCGCAGTTTTGGACCTTATTTATCTGCCAGGTGCTGATGGTGTTATCGCGCGCTGCGTTTTGGCCCGCCACATGGGCACTGGCTAGTGAACTACCTGGTGAGCGCGGCAAACAAATGGGCCGCCTCAACGCCCTCACCAATGTGGGGCAAATCACCGGGACCACGGCAGCGGGTTTTATTCTTGCGGGTCTTGGTTATACCGCGAGCTTTATCACCTTAGCTTGTATGGGCGTCTTGGGTTATGTGTGTGGGGTTCGTTCGCATGAAGCCAAACGCAAAGCGCACACACCAGGCGCCTCGGTGTTTGCGCCGTACACATCCTTACTGCGCCGTCGCGTGATTTATTACGCGGTGATGTGTGCGTATCTTTCGGCGCTACCGTTTTCTTTATCGATGTCGTTTTATCCTTTGTTGTTTAAAGATTTTGGTTTTTCGCCAGAAACGTCTGGGTTATTTCTAGCCCTACGCGCGGCAGGCTCGATCGGTGCCGGATTGATTGCCGCGCGTTTTGTGCAATCGGGTCCACGCAGTCTCTCGCCTGTGGTGGCTGGCATGTCGGTGGCCTGTGCGGTCGGTCTTATTCCAGCTATCAATCACGCAGCGCCCATCGCACTCTCTATGGTGTTGGTAGGCTTGGGTTCTGGGGTCATGACCTTGTACTTTCAAATCACCATGAGTGAGGTCACCGATCTCACCGAACGTGGCTCAGCACTCGCGCTTGGCGGACTGGGCTGGGGTCTGTCACACTTCACCACTCCATTAGCCCTGGGTTGGATCAGCGATCATTACGGCATGATTCCTGGCTTTTATTGCATCGGCGCGTTTGCCTTGTTGTGGACGGGCGTGATTGCGCTGTTACGGCCTTGGGCGTTTATGCACACTAAACTGGCAAATTAATCATGCGTCTGTCTGTACTTGATCAATCACCTGTGATCCAAGGTCTAAGCGCTGCGCGCGCGATTGATGAAACACTCAAACTGGCGCGTGCCGCTGAAGCGCTGGGGTATTCACGCTACTGGCTTGCCGAACATCACGCCATTGCTGCATTGGCTGATCCGTGCCCAGAAATTTTACTCGCAAGACTAGGTGCTGAAACCAAACACATCCGCATTGGCACGGGCGGCGTTTTATTACCGTATTACAGCGCACTTAAAGTGGCTGAAGTGTTTCGTATGCTTGAGGCCCTGTACCCAAACCGCTTAGATTTGGGGATTGGTCGTGCCCCTGGCGGTGATCAACGCACAGCGCATGCGGTGGGTGGTGGACGGTTTCCGGATGCAGAGCAATTTCCGAATCAAGTGTGGGAACTCATTGGCCATCTGGATGGCACGTTGCCCAATGATCATCCGCATCAACGCGTGCGTGCCATGCCCGAAGTGGATACCACACCAGAGCTTTGGCTCTTGGGATCTTCTGATTACAGTGGTTTGCTCGCTGCGCAATTGGGGGTGCGGTTTGCGTTTGCACACTTCATTAACGCCGAAGGTGGTGATGCCGTGATGCGTGCTTATCGGCAGCGCTTTCAACCGCGCACAACCGAACAATCCGAGCCCACTCCGCGCGAGACGAGCGCGCATACCATGACGTGCGTATTCGTGATTTGCGCAGCGACCGATGCGCAGGCGGAACGTCTTGCCGCCTCGATTGATTTACGTCGATTACATATGGCGCGTGGTATCGATGCGCCAGTACCAACACTCGAAAGTGCCACACAACATCGCTATAGCGCAGAAGAACGCGCGTATGTACAAAGTCAGCGGCCTCGCGCAGTCATCGGTAGTCCAACGACGTGTCATCAACAGCTCACTGCGTTAGCAGAACGTTATCAAGCCGACGAACTCATGGTGCTGACCATCACGGGCGATTACGCATCGCGTCTTGAATCATATGCGTTGCTTGCTGAGGCCTTTGCACTCAACACCTCGACGCAACACGCAGCCCAACGCTTGAGCGCGTAGAATCCGCCTCGGGAGCTGGCCAGACGGTCGCTGCACAGAACAAGGGCAACCTTGTCTGCGTGGAGGAAAGTCCGGGCTCCGCAGAGCGGGATGCCGGCTAACAGCCGGGCGCGTATACCTGTTGCGAAAGTAACAGCAAGGCGACGAATAGGGCCACAGAGACGAGTCCGTTGTGCCGCAAGGCCAACGGGGTGAAACGCGGCAACCTCCATCCGGAGCAACACCAAATAGGCAAGCGCGGTGCGCAAGCACCACAGATCGGCTCGATCGAGCTTGCGGGTAGGTGGCTAGAGCCGGCGGGTAACTTCCGGCCCAGAGGAATGGCCGTCACGGTGTGTGGATCGTTAGATCCGCATATCGACAGAACCCGGCTTATCGGCCGGCTCCTTTTTTTCTTGCAATCTGCACACACGCACCACGCTGAGGCGTGAAGCGTCCTCCTGCACTGCCTTTACGCGCAATCGTTCGGCGCTCGCCTGCATGCCCCGAGAGACCAACACCAATGGCGAGCATGGCATACAGGTTGCTCAATGCAAGAACATCTAACCAAACAATCACGATGAGACCTGCGGTACTCAAACAACTTGTTGATTCTTCCCAACCTGGGCTCAGCGCAGATCAGGCGCAGCTTTTATTTTCGTGTTTATTAAGTGGGGATATCGGCGAAATCGAAATGGGTGCTGTCCTCACCGCCTTAGCGATGCGCCCGCTTTCGGTCGCCACTCTCAATGGCTTGATTAACGCGGCACAAAGCCATCAACGCACAATCAATTTATCGACCTTTCAAACACGACCCCTGGTGATTGCAAGCCACACAGGCACAGCGCTGCAAGCGAACTTAATGCCATTACTTGCATTGCTGGCTGCACGGTTTGGCTTAACCGTGTTCGTTCATGGCACACTCGAGAGTGCCGGCACAACAACAAGCGCGGCTATTTTTCGCGAACTCGATGTCCTGCCATGTGCCAATTTACGTGCGGTGAGTCACGCGCTGGAATCGCATGGTATTGCTTGGGTGCCAAGCGCATTATTTTCACCTGCACTCATGCAGACCGATGCGTTACGACATCGCTTGGGGTTTTTGAATTGCGCGCACGCCGTGGCCGCGCATTTAGATCCCTTTCAGGGTCGAGGCGTACGCTTAGTGGCGGCGCACGATGCGACGCACGCAGAACAACTCGCACAACTTCTGCTGTTGCGCGGAGAAACGGCGCTATTGTTTGAAGGGGTGGAAGGCGAGGCATTTGCCAATCCACTGCAACGCCCTGCAATCATGTACTTTGATGCCGGCGTGCAGCACACCTTGTTTAGCGAAGAAACGCCTGGCACACACAGCGCTCGTCACACACGTTTACCAGAGTCGAGTGACGCTCGAACCACTGCGCACTGGACTGAAGAGGTGTTGGCTGGCCGTATTCCATTACCTTCACCCATTAGTCATTTGCTTGCGTGTTGTTTGTATGCCGCCGGTTACAGCAAAGACTTCAATCAATCCAAAGCGATGGTCGCTGTGCGTACACACCACCTTGCGGTGGCATAAATCGCATCGCGTTGAACGATCGGCAGGGTGAGCAACATCACAACGCGATCGATAAAAATTCGTTGAAAAAAAACAGCCCGCCGGCAAACGCCGACGGGCTGTGTTGACTGCGCCGCGGAATTACGACTTTTTCGGGGCTGCCGCTGGTTTGGCAAAGGCCTGACGATAGGCGGGCTTGAAGTCCACCATCGTGTCGTTTTGCCATGGCACGGCGCGTTTAGCAAAGTCCTTCATCGAGGCATAGATCTTAGCGAACTGTGGGTTCTCGGCCGATTTCTTGGTCACCACTTGATCCCAGATCTCGAGCTGTTTTTTCAGCACGGAATCAGGCGTCTTGTAGAACTTCACTTTGTCTTTTTGTTGTAGCTCGATGTAGTCCTTGGAGTAACGATCAATCGCCTTCCAAGACATGTCCGCCGAGCACGCCTCAACGGCGTTATTGATGATGGCGCGAAGATCCTCAGGCAGCGCATCGAATTTCTTTTTATTGAAAAGAATTTCGAACTGCTCACCGGACTGGTGATAGCTCTGCAGCATGCAGACCTTGGACACATCAGCAAAACCAAGAATGCGATCTGAACTGGCGTTATTAAACTCAGCGCCATCGAGCAGACCACGATCTAAAGCAGGCACGATCTCTGCGCCAGGCAAAGCATTCACCGCTGCGCCCATGCCAGCAAAGATATCGATCGACAAGCCCACGGTACGGAACTTGAGTCCTTTGAAATCTTCCGGCTTGGTGATCGGCTTTTTAAACCAACCCAACGGCTGGGTCGGCATCGGGCCATACAAGAAAGACGTGACATCTAAGTTCAGGCCTTTGTAGATTTCATCGAGCATGGCTTTACCGCCACCATACTTGTGCCACGACAGCACCATGTTCGGATCCATACCGGCGGCAGGACCTGAACCCCACAAGGCCATTGCGTTGTTCTTACCGTACCAATACGCCACCACGCCGTGACCACCATCCAAGGTGCCTTTAGACACTGCGTCGATCAAATCAAACGCCTTCACCACGGCGCCAGCAGGTAGTAGCTCAATCTTCAAGCGACCCGCAGACATCGTGTTGACCTTATTGACGAAATCTTGAGCGTACTCATGAAAAATATCTTTGGTCGGCCAGGTGCTTTGAAAGCGCAAAGTGATGGGTGCAGCTTGCGCCTTTGCAACCATCGGAAAGCCCAGCGTCGCTGCACCTGCTCCAACCGCAGCGGCGCCACTTAAAAATTTGCGACGTGCCAAGGTCTTATTTTTTTGTTCGCTCATAAAAAGGTCTCCTTGTGAAAATACGATGCCCGAGCGCGAATGCAGACGCGAAAAATTAGCTGTGTCGTTAAGCAGAGCAACTACACACGCATGCGGCGCTACGGGGGAATAAACAACCGTCAAATTCTAGTCTGCTCGATACCCTGGGGCAAGGCAGAATTATCGTCGGAACGCATATTGTGCTGCACTGCCGTAATGTAGCTGCCCAGTGCGTTGTGGTGTCCAGCGCAAGCTACGCAGCCGGTCTGCAGTGCGCTGGCTCGGCTAGCGCAACGCCTGCTGGTGTTGTGACAAGGCGTACTTTGACGCGCTTTTCAGTCGGCGTCCAACCCCAGCATGCATACAGCACCATAAAGCCAACGACATACGCCACCACCACCCACCAACCGTGGCGCAACCACAATGTCACCGAGCGTGCTTGCGGAAACAAATTCGCAATGGCCACACCAGCGGAAGAACCAAACCACAGCATTGAGCCGCCAAACCCCACTGCGTAGGCGAGCATGCCCCAATCGTATCCACCTTGCTTGAGCGCTAATCCAGTTAACGGAATGTTGTCAAACACCGCGGATACAAACCCCAAAGCAAACGCCGATTGCCAGGATGCTGCTGGCAGTTGCTCTACTGGCATCATCGATGCACACGCGACCAACGCCAGTAAGAATACGGCGCCCTTAGATGCATCGGGTAACAAAGACCAATCCGGTCGACGCAGCGGTGCAGTAATTACAATGGCTGCCCACACCGCTAAACCCAACATCGGTAGCTGATCTGCGAGCGTTGCAAAGCGTAGATTCAACACAATGTTGGTCAATACCGCAGCAAATAGAATAAACACAACCACGCCCACGCGCGGCCAGTCGATGGCTATTCCGGTGGACGCATCCTTGGTGATAGGAGAATACGCTTGCTGAATGCGTGCTAATGGAATACCAAAGATCAGCAATGCACTGCCCGCAGCGATATAGGCATGCAACACTTCAATCGGACTCACACCATCGATCCACATCATGGTGGTGGTGGTGTCACCGACTACGCTACCCGAGCCACCACCGTTAGACGCAGCAACAATGGCTGCCAAATAACCGATATGCACTTTGCCGCGAAACACGACCGCTGCCATCGTGCCACCAATCAGTGCCGCAGCGATATTGTCTAAAAACGCAGACAACACAAATACGATCACCAATAAAAAGAAGGCGCCTTTCCAATCATCGGGCAAGAATCGCGGTAGTTCTGCGGGAATCCGCGTTTCTTCAAAATGCTTGGAGAGCAACGCAAAACCCAATAACAAGCCCAACAAGTTGGCGAGCAACACCCATTCGTGCAAAAAATGTTGTCCCAATCCAAACCAACCAGTGCCGGCATGAAACCCCGTGAACAACGCCTTGTAGGTGGCAATGACGATCAGTCCGGCGAGAGCAACGCGCAACGTATGGTGATGAAAGACCGCGACACCAGCTAATGTGCACGCAAACAAAATAAATTCGATTGGAACGCCAGCCAGCACTGACTCAACTACCCAACCAGAATCACATGCACGCGGTACGGTCCATGGGCGCCCAGAATGATCGTTTGCTCGATATCACCGGTGCGCGAGGGCCCTGAAATAAAGTTGACGGCGCGTGGCGGCTCGCCCAACTCTGCACGTAATAAATCCCAGCCGTCTTCCATGGTGCGCACTAAACGAGATAACGGGACAATCGCGATATGCGTTTCGGGTAGCAAGCTATTTGTTGCTGGCGTCTGTGCGCCAGACACCATCATCAATGTCGCTGTTTCAGCGAGCGCACAGAACACGCCGGTTACACCAACCAAATCGGCATCGCGTGCGGCACGCGCTTCTAATTGCAAGCCCGCAGCGGCCCAATCCATCTGTGCCAATGCAGGTGATACACAACCTTGCAACGGCAGCGCTTGATCACGCAGATATCGCGCGACCGCTGCTGGAACAGCAGTCATCGCTTCGACGCGATCCACGCTAGTGGTACTTAACTGCGCACGCTCAATAAAACGCGACAAGTGATCAGCGTCAAAATTGGGCGCCGGCCCACGCGGATGCGCCGCGAGATAACTCTCGACAATTTGTCGCTCCGCTTTTGAAGGCGTGGCGCCACCGTGCTGTTTGGCACGACGTATGCGCGCGAGGATCTCTTCGCGAGACCCCATTAATCAAGTGCCTTAACGATGTCTTCAACCACTTTCTTGGCGTCTCCAAACACCATCATGGTTTTATCCATATAAAAAAGCGGATTGTCTAGGCCAGCGTACCCAGAGGCCATCGATCGCTTGTTCACGAGGACCGTCCGAGATTTATGCACATCGAGAATCGGCATGCCATAAATCGGACTACCTTTTTCGTGCGCGAGCGGATTCACCACATCATTGGCGCCTAAGACCAGCACAACATCCGTGGTTCCAAAATCGCTATTGATATCTTCCATCTCGAGCACTTGCTCGTAAGGCACTTCCGCTTCTGCCAACAACACATTCATGTGACCCGGCATCCGCCCGGCCACTGGATGTACCGCATAGCGTACTTGCACACCTTTAGCACTCAGCTTGTGCGCCATTTCTTTGACTGCGTGTTGAGCGCGCGCGACGGCTAAACCATAACCGGGAACAATAATCACCGACTCGGCGTTGGCCATTAAAAATGCGGCGTCATCTGCCGAACCAGATCGCACGGTTTTTTCACCCGTGTCTGCGCTGGCGCCACCTTCGGCGGCACCAAAGCCCCCCATGATCACCGAGATAAACGAGCGATTCATGGCCTTACACATGATGTAGCTCAAAATCGCACCAGAGGAGCCCACCAACGAGCCAGACACAATCAACATCGAGTTATTCAGCGAAAAACCGATACCAGCCGCAGCCCATCCGGAGTAGGAGTTGAGCATTGAAATCACCACCGGCATATCGGCGCCACCAATCGGAATAATGATCAGTACACCGAGCACAAACGCGATCGCGGTCATGGCGATAAAGGGTGTCCATGCACGATCTTCTGCAAGAAAAAACACCGTTCCAAAGCCAATCATCGCCAGCGCCACCAACAAGTTGACGACGTGTTGTCCAGGAAACACCACCGGGGCACTGGAGAACAAACGGAACCGCTTGCCCAAGCCGGCTAATTTGCCAAATGCAATCACTGAACCTGAAAACGTCAGTGCGCCGACAAACGTACCGATAAACAACTCCAGGCGGTTACCTAACGGAATGGGATCGGCCACACCAAACGCACTTGGATTATTCACCACCGCAATCGCGATCAGCACCGCGGCCAAACCCACCAACGAATGCATCGCCGCAACCAACTCGGGCATTTGGGTCATTTGCACTCGACGGGCAACGATCGCGCCGACACTGCCGCCAACCGCCATCCCAAGCACGATGAGATCAATGCGTCCATGCGCGACCACCGCCAGCGTGGTGAGCACCGCGATCACCATGCCGATGATGCCAAATAAATTACCGCGGCGAGACGTGTCGGGTGAGGACAAGCCTTTCAGCGCAAGGATGAAAAAGATCGCGGCAACGAGGTACCACAGAGCAACTTGATTGGCTGTCATGATGGTTCCTTATTCCCCGGCCTTGGCCTTAGGCGTTTTTTTCTTAAACATCTCGAGCATGCGTTGAGTGACCATGAATCCACCCACTACATTGATCGCAGCCAACGCAACCGCCGCCACGCCCATCAGAGAGCCGAAATCAATCTCGGCGGGGCCCGCAGCGAGAATGGCACCAACGATAATCACCCCCGAGACTGCATTGGTGACGCTCATCAATGGCGTATGCAGCGCGGGTGTAACGTTCCAGACAACGTGATAGCCCACAAACACGGCCAACACAAACACGGTGATATTGGTAATGGTTGGATCAGTCATGGTGTGATTCCATCAAACAGGCTTGGTCAATTGGCCACCGGCACACACTAAGGTGCCAGCAATGATTTCGTCTTCGCGGTCGATCTTCATCTCGCCCGTTTTTGGATCGAGCATGAGCACCAAGAAGTTATACAGATTTCGTGCGTACAAGGCCGACGCATCCGCAGCGACCGTCGCCGGCAAATTCACCGCGCCAATAATTTTGACGCCGTTGGGTGTCAATACCGTGCGTCCGGCTTGTGCGCCTTCAACGTTACCGCCTTGTTCAACCGCTAAATCCACCAGCACCGAACCCGGTTTCATTGCAGCCACCGTTGCAGCGTGAATGAGTTTGGGTGCGGCACGTCCAGGAATTAACGCGGTGGTGATGACGATATCCGATTGCACTGCTTTTGCATGGACCGCTTCGGCTTGACGACGCATCCAATCCGCCGGCATGGGGCGCGCATACCCACCAACCCCTTGCGCGATTTCGCGTTCTTCATCGGTGAGAAACGGTACTTCAACAAACTTTGCGCCAAGCGATTCAATTTGTTCTTTCACGGCAGGCCGCACATCCGAGGCCTCAATCACCGCACCTAAACGCTTTGCCGTGGCGATCGCCTGCAGACCAGCCACACCCGCGCCAAGAATCAACACGCGGGCTGCTTTCACCGTGCCAGCGGCGGTCATCAACATGGGCATGAATTTTCCATATTCAGCCGCTGCGAGCACCACAGCTTTGTAGCCCGCGATATTGGCTTGTGAAGACAATACATCCATCGCTTGCGCACGTGAGATTCGCGGTAACGATTCCATGGCAAACGCATGGATGCCCGTGCTAGCCAAGGCTTGCAAGCCCGCGGTATCAAAAGGATTGAGTAAGCCAATTAAATGCGCACCGGCACGCAACTGTTTCATGGCGCCGGCCTCGGGCGCACGCACGGTCAGCACAATATCTGCAGCCCAAGCCTCCGCCGCGGTCACGATGCGCGCACCGGCTGCGGTGTAATCGGCATCCAAAATACTCGATGCAGTGCCAGCGCCAGCCTGCACGAGCACCTCGCATTTGGCTGACAGCTTCTTCACGGTTTCTGGGGTCGCAGCGACGCGGGTTTCTCCCGCGTACGTTTCGGCGGGGATGCCGATTTTCATGGTTCAGTTCTCCCTGATAGCAAGCCTGATTATTCTACCGTGCCAAGACCAAAAACGTCGCCTGAGAAATTAGTTGGGTGATATTTTTAAGCGCTCGACTTCGACCAAACAATCGTAATACGTGGCCGCGCCGCCGAGGTCGGCAGTACGTTGCGAGGTGAGCTCGTTTGCGTTTTTGCCGTCGCGCGCAAATTTTCGCCACCAGACCGATAAGGCCACCACCACGCCAGGACGTGGACGATCATTCACCCGCGCGCGCAGTTGCAAACTGCCTCGATCGTTAAACACGCGTACCGCATCTCCATCGGCAATGCCGCGTACTGCCGCATCACTCGAATGAAGATCGAGGTACGGCTCTTCAGCCGCCGCCCGAAACCGCGGCAGATTAGCAAAAGTTGAGTTTAAAAAATTTCGCTGTGGCGGCGATAAAAACGCCAGTGGATATTTTTTTGCAAGTTGCGGATTGCTGTCGACACTTTCAGCAGGGGGATTAAAAAACGGCAACGCATCGATCCCTTGTTGCGCCAGCCACGCACTTTGGAATTCGCATTTACCCGAAGGCGTCGGGAACCCACCTTGGGCAAAGGGCGCAAACGCTTGCGGTAACGTGAGTCGCTGCCATCCACGTTCACGCACCGTTTCCCAATCAATGCCTTGCATGGTGTGACGGTTCGATTGCAAGGCCTGACGACAAATATCTTCATCGGTGTCTTGAAAACACGGCGCATCAAACCCCATGCGTGCGGCCAAACGACGAAAGACTTCTGAGTTAGGCAGCGATTCGCCCACTGGCGCAATGGCGGGGTTGTTGGCCATCACGTATAAGTGACCATACGACTTATGAATATCAAAGTGCTCAAGTTGCGTGGTCGCTGGCAACACAATGTCGGCGTAATCCGCGGTGTCAGTCATAAACGAATCCATCACCACGGTAAATAAATCTTCGCGCTGAAATCCTGCCTGCAACTGCGCGGCATCAGGACAGACGGCCAGCGGATTATTGTTGTAGACAATCACCATCTCTACTGGTGGGTCGGCCACCGTCAGCGCTTCGCCCAGTGCCGCGTGATTAATCACGCGCGGTGTACGTCCAGCCAACAAATCGGGACGCTCTAACGTGGCATGATCAAAAGAATAAAAATCAGCGGTCGTGAGCACGATGCCACCGGCGGGGTTTCGCCATGCGCCGGTGAGTGCAGGCAAACAAGAAATCGTGCGCGCAGCGATCCCGCCACCGGCGTGCCGTTGCATGCCGTAATTCAGACGAATTGCCGCGGGGGTGGTGCTCGCATAATCGCGCGCCAGTTGAACAATTGTTTGCGCATCAATCCCGCAAATCTGCGCGACTTTTTCTGGTGGGTAGTCAGCAACCCGCTGCACCAAGGCCGCATACCCCAAGGTGTATTGCGCCACGTAGTCTTGATCAACGCGCTGTTCATTGATGATCACATGCATCATGCCTAAGGCTAGGGCGCCATCGGTGCCCGGCAAAAGCGCGATGTGTTGCGTACATTTTTCGGCAGTCAAGCTGCGATACGGATCAATGGCGATCACTTTTGCGCCGCGACGCATGGCCCGCTGCACACGCGACCACAAATGCAAATTCGAGACGATCGGGTTGGCACCCCAAATCAAGATCAAGCGCGAATCTTCAAAGCGTTCGGGGTCCATGCCAACACTGCCACCCAGCGTGGCTTTGATGCCGTACTTGCCTGCCGACGAACACAGCGTGCGATCAAGCAGCGATGCGCCCAGTTGATGAAAAAATCGTCGATCCATCGAAGCGTACTGCACCATGCCCATGGTGCCGGCATAACTCAATGGCAAAATCCGCTCGGGATCAACCGCAGCAATTTTTTTTAAGCGCGCAGCGATTTCATCCAGTGCTGCATCCCAAGTGATGCGCTCAAACTGACCCGCGCCCTTTTTTCCGACCCGTCGCATCGGATGCAATACCCGATCAGGTGCATAAGTTCGCTCTAGGTAGTACGACACCTTGGTGCACAAACTTCCATCGGTAAATGGATGATCGGCCGCACCTTGAATTTTTATCGCTACACCATCCTTGACTGTCACCAACATGGCACATGTGTCTGGGCAGTCGTGCGGACAAGTGGCGCGTACCACTTGTGTTGCAGCATCGGCAGTGGATCCGGCGACACGTCGAAGGTCAGAGGAATGTCGTTCTGGGGAATTCATTGATTGCTCTCCGTATCTACCCGACTGGCGTTTTGACGCTAGAAACTGCGCAATATTCAGTGTGTCACTGGTGTTGATCGATCATGCGTACATCTAATAATTCAATCCAATGCTTCACGGGTGTTTGCGTTCCACTTTGTAAGTGGCCCAGGCAGCCAATGTTGGCCGTTGCAATAGACGCGGGTTGTTGTGCTTGCAAAGCGCTGAGTTTGTTATCGCGCAGTTGCGTGGCCAACGCCGGTTGTAACAACGCGTACGTTCCTGCAGAACCACAACATAAGTGACTATCACTCACGGGCAATACATCACAGCCGGCTTGAATGAGAAGTGCTTCGACCACACCACGCACACGTTGCCCATGTTGCAAAGTACAGGGCGCATGAAATGCAATGCGCTCGCGCGGGGTGGTCGAGAGTTTGCGCGCAATCGCCTCAGATTGATCCGCCAGAACTTCAGCAAGATCGCGGGTCATCGCAGAAACACGCTGGGCTTTTTGTGCGTAACGAGGGTCATCAGCGAGGAAGTGACCATATTCACGCACCGTGACACCACAACCGCTGGCGGTCATCACAATGGCCTCGATACCTTGTTCGATCAAAGGCCACCACGCATCAATTAACGCACGCATTTGATCGCGTCCGTCTTCTTGCGCATTTAAATGAAACCGCACCCCGCCACAACACCCTGCATTGGGTGCAGTCATCAGCGAGATACCAATCCGATCCAATACGCGTGCCGCCGCGGCATTGATTTGCGGTGCCAGTACCGGTTGCACACATCCGTCTAACACCAGCATTCGACGCGCATGACGCGGCGCCGGCCACACACCGGCGTTTGTAACTGCTGGAGAAATTTTTTGCTGTAATGACTGTGGCAACACGCCACGTAGAACGCGTGCGACAGAAAGTAACGCAGAAAATAAAGGTTGATTTGGTAAGACCGTGGCAAGCACAGCGCGACGCAGTCGATCAAATAAACTTCGCGGTACGCGTTGTTCAACAAGCGCGCGTCCAATATCGACTAACCGTCCATATTCGACACCTGAAGGACAGGTGGTTTCGCACGCACGACAAGTCAGACAACGGTCGAGATGTTGTTGTGTTTGCCCCGTCACCGGCGCGCCCTCAAGTACACCTTTGATTAAATAAATTCGTCCGCGCGGACTATCGAGTTCATCGCCCAGCAACTGATACGTCGGACAAGTGGCGGTACAAAAACCGCAATGCACACACTTGCGCAAAATCGCCTCGGCCCCAATGCCCGCTGTCGTGCCTCGTACAAAATCGGCCAGTTGTGTTTGCATATGAGTTAGAAATCCGAAAACATGCGCCCGGGATTAAAAATACCGGCTGGGTCAAAACGCTGCTTGAGATCGCGATGTACGCGGGCTAACACCGGATCGAGTGCGCCAACCACGGCGTCTCGATGTTGTGTAGGACCGCGAAAACGAATCGCATGTCCGCCGACTGATTGCGCGAGCGCATGTAATTGTGCGGCGGGTGCATCGGAATAACACCAGCGCTGCGCCCCGCCCCATTCAATCCACTGCCCCGCGTTGTGACCTGCGGTGCCGGCCGAGGCGATGGATGGACACCGCAATGGCGGCGTTGCCGCTGGCACACTCAATCGCCACAGCGACGCTTCAGATTGAAAAAAATCGGCTGTGTGATTGCGCGTGGCTTGCCAGAATTCGCGCGCAACCAGCGCATCCATCTGCGACCCACCTAAACGCTGCACGGCCGATTGCACGGCAGCGTGCGCGCCCTCTAAACGCAGGGTGAGCCGTTCTTCAAACCACACACTTGCGGTGATCGGTAATGGTAATCCGGCCCAACGATTGAGTTGTTGAATGGCTTCGGCTTGCGCCATCGAAAACTGCAAAGTACATGTAGCCACCGGTAAGGGCAGCACTTTTAAAGAAATTTCTGTAAGTACGCCGAGCGTACCCAAACTCCCCGCCATTAAACGCGCGACGTCATAGCCCGCTACGTTTTTCATGACCTGCCCACCAAAACTTAATTCATCACCGCGCCCATCCAGTACACGACAACCCAATAAAAAATCGCGAATCGACCCGTAATACAGTCCATTGGCCGCACGGCGTGGACCAGAGAGTCCCGCAGCCACACAACCGCCTAACGTCGCTTGCGCAGAAAAATACGGGGGCTCAAACGCCAAACATTGTTGGTTCGCTGCGAGCGTCGATTCAATCTCAGTCAACAACGTACCTGCGCGTGCTGTCATCACTAACTCGGTGGGCTCGTAATCAACAATCCCCTCGAGCGTGCGTGTATCGAGTAATTCGCCACGCAGTGTGCCACCGTAAAAATCTTTACTCCCGCCGCCACGAATACGTAACGACGTGTGTGTGGCGCTCGCGGCACAAATTTTCTCGCGCAATAGCTGCACGGCAGAGGATGTAGTCATCTTAGAAACGCGGGATGTCGGCAAATGCAACAGCCGCAGAGCGCACATGCATTTGACCGTATTCTGCGCAACGATGTAACGAAGGAATATTTTTTCCGGGGTTGAGAAGCTCTTGCGGATCAAAGGCACGCTTCACGGCACGAAACACAGCGAGCTCGGCTGCACCAAACTGCGTACACATTTGGTTAATCTTTTCGATCCCTACGCCGTGCTCACCGGTAATCGTGCCACCCAGTGCGACACATTTTTCAAGGACTTCCGCAGCAAATGCTTCGGTCCGTTGTAATTGATCAGGCTCGTTGGCGTCGAACAAAATCAACGGATGCAAATTACCGTCACCTGCGTGAAATACATTGGGGCAACGCAGGTCGTATTTTTTTTCCATCTCAGCGATAAAGCGCAAGATCTCGCCCAACCGTTTTCGTGGAATGGTGCCATCCATACAGTAGTAGTCGGGCGAAATCCGTCCTACGGCAGGAAACGCGGCTTTGCGTCCCGCCCAAAAACGACTGCGTTCTTCTTCATTTGCTGACACACGTAATTGTGTCGCGCCAGCTTGAGACAACACCGCTTTCATACGCGTCATTTCTTCGGCGACTTCTTCGGGTGTTCCGTCGGATTCGCACAAAAGAATGGCCGCTGCGTCTAAGTCGTAACCCGCGTGCACAAATTCTTCGACGGCACGCGTGGCTGGTTGATCCATCATTTCAAGACCCGCAGGAATCAAACCCGCGGCGATCACTTCCGCCACAGCTTGTCCAGCGGTTTCAACAGTGTCAAACGAAGCCATAATGACTTGCGCAGTTTGTGGGCGCGGCACCAATCGCACCGTGGCCTCGACGGTCACTGCGAGCATGCCTTCCGAGCCAATGATCAGCGTAAGCAAATCATAACCGGCGGCATCCAGTGCTTCGCTACCAAACGTGATGGGCTCACCGGCCATCGTGTAACCACGCACACGTAATACGTTGTTGACGGTCAGTCCATATTTCAAGCAATGCACACCACCCGAATTTTCTGCGATGTTGCCACCGATACTGCACGCAATTTGCGAGGAGGGATCGGGGGCGTAATACAAGCCATGCGGCGCGGCTGCTTCAGAAATTGCGGCGTTTCTTACACCCGGTTGAACACGCGCAATGCGTGACAACGGATCAATCGATAACAAGCGGTTGAATTTCGCCATGCCCAACAACACGCCCGCTGAATTCGGTAAAGCACCGCCCGACAAGCCGGTACCCGCACCGCGCGGCACCACTGGTACGCCCATTGCATGACACGTTTTGAGTACGGCGACCACTTGCGCTTCGGTTTCAGGCAATGCCACAACCATCGGCAACGCGCGATAGGCAGACAAGCCATCACATTCGTAAGGGCGCGTTTCTTCCGCACGAAATAGCAATGCATGCGCTGGCAAGTGCTGACGCAACGCCTCCACCACCGCACGCTGCCGTGCGGGATCGATCTGCGTCAACGTCCCGACTAACGCCTCTGCGCCCATACCTTTTCTTGACCCTGTTGGTTTTGCACTGCTCGGGTAAACTTACCGATGAATTGTAACCGCAGGCGCAGACGCTGCACGCACCTCGAGCCGCTAACATGCGCAATCAACAACGCCAACTGCAATTGGGCACTGCTCGGTTCGCATTGCGATCATGGCAAGGCCTAGGGTCTGTGCGACACTTCATGCGCATGCATCTCAGTTCACCTCGCACTCATCTGAAGCGCTGGCCGATGACACATCGTTTGCACTGGACGATGGGGTTGGTTGCGTTGTTGTTCACTCAGATCGCTTGGGCCGGTCAAGCGGATGCAGTGGCTTGGTGGGTGTGGCCGTTGGCGTTGTTTGTAGTGACGTTTGTGCTCGGCATTGTTGCGGTGTTGGCTGGGGTGGGTGGCGGGGTGTTGTTTGTCCCCATTGTGAGTGGGTTTTTCCCTTTTCATTTGGATTTTGTCCGCGGCGCAGGTTTATTGCTTGCGCTGTGCGGCGCACTCTCAGCAGGTCCTGCACTACTGCGGGCTGGATTAGCCGATCTGCGTTTAGCAATGCCCCTCGCGTTAGTTGGATCGATCACCTCAATTTTTGGCGCCATGCTCGGACTCGCCTTACCAGCTCACGTCGTGCAGATTGCATTAGGCTGCACGATTTTTGCGATCGTTATTTTGATGTGGCGCGCAAAACGCGCTGATTTTCCTTCGCAGCACCAGCCCGATCAACTCGCGCAACTGCTCGGCATTGGCGGGTGCTTTCTTGATCCGGCCACCGGTCGTACACACACGTGGCAAGTACATCGCACCTTCAGTGGTTTATTCGTCTTTGCATTCATCGGATTACTCGCCGGTATGTTTGGTTTAGGTGCTGGCTGGGCTAACGTGCCCGCGTTGAATTTACTCATGGGCGCGCCGCTCAAAATTTCTGTGGCGAGCTCGAGTTTTTTACTCTCGATCATCGACACCTCAGCGGCCTGGGTGTATGTCAATCGCGGTGCGGTGTTACCGATGCTCACGGTGCCCTCAATTATTGGTGTGATGCTTGGCGCAAAGGTCGGTGCGCGATTGTTGCGTTCCGCATCCACCACGCTCATTCGTCGTAGTGTTCTGGGACTGCTTTTACTTGCCGCAACGCGCGCCTTACTCAAAGGCTTTGGGATTTGGAATTAAGCCAATGAACGCATCTCACGACACGCCAGCCATTTCGCGAGCACAAACTGTCTATGCACGCTGGCTTGAAATCGGCGCGCAGCTGGGCTTAGTTATCTTAATCGCCAGCTTTGTGATTTATCTTGGGCAATGGGGTACGCCCAAAATTTCTCTGAGCGATCTGCCTCAATACTGGACCTTACCCGTCGATGCATTTCTGACCGCGACCGGTATGCCGGCCGGCTGGGGATGGATCGCGTTCTTGGATGCAAGCGATGTACGTAATTTTGTCGGCGTTGCTCTACTTGCGACGGTGTCGCTAGCCAGTATCGCGCGCGTACTGATCCTGTTTTTACGTCACCGTGATTGGATCTACGCTGGCATCAGTGCCTGTCAGCTGGTGGTTTTGCTGCTTGCGTTAGTAGGTGTTGCCGGTCATCACTAATACCGAACAATCCGAGCAAACAGGCTAAGCGAGCGCATAAAAAAAGGGGCCCGCAGGCCCCTTTTTTAAGCTTGTCGTTTGCTTAGCTTGCAGCGCCGAGCAAGAACCCGCCATTTTGTTGGGCGACCATGCAATACAGCATGGGGATCGACAACATCGTATTAAATCGCGAGGTCAGCATCGCCATACGCGCCGCTTTAGCTTTTGCGTCTGCTTCAACTTGCACAATGCCCAGCGCTTTCTTTTGATTTGGCCAAATGATGAACCACACGTTAAAGGCCATCAGCATAGCCAGCCACATCCCGATTCCGATGGCGAGGAAATCACGTTTAAACGCCAGCGCCTGATGTAGGTAACCGTTTAAGGAGGCGAGCAACAAACCCGTGATGACCGTGGCAAGTGCCGCCCAACGAAACCAAAACAGCGCTTCAGGTGCAATGACCTTTGAGACGGCTGGCTTTTGTTCGTCGGGGATTTTTGGCATCGAAGGAATTTGTACAAAGTTGAAATACCAAAGCAAACCGATCCACATCACACCCACCATGACATGCAACCAGCGCATCACCATCGGGTAGATCACATGCGCATCTTTGCCGATTTCACCTAAGGTACCTGCCAAACCCAAGATCACCAGCAAAATGACAATACCCGCAACAATCGTGCGGCCTAGGGATTGAAAAATCACGCCCATCGATGAAATCTCCTTTGTAATTCGCGGAAGCAACAAGACCGGAAAAGTGTAGCACGCCGCTCTGTCACGAGCAGCAGCATGCTCAAGGGCGAGGCTTCAACCGCTCTAAGCCCTGCAAACGCGCGCCCGGTTTTAGTCCTCTGGCGGCAAACCAGCCTTGATTCATTTCTAGAGCAAAGCGCACCGGAGATTTTGCGCAGTGCGATGCTTCATCATGCGGACGCATGTCGGCGATATTGATGATGGTGCCATCTTCACCCAGATAAGCCACCGATAAAGGAATGAGGGTATTTTTCATCCACATGCACTGCTTGTCACGCTCTTCAAACACAAACAGCATGCCTGCGTTCGGCGCTAGCTCAGGCCGGTGCATTAAACCAGTCATGCGCGTCACAAATCGATCTGCTACCTCGGCCTGAATGACATGCATCCCGGCAGTCAGCGTCACGGTAGGAAGCGGCGCTTGAGCCTGCGCCCAAGCGGTCCCCGTGAAGTCGACCAAGAACAAATACAGCAAGCCTGCGCGCCAGAGCGGAGCGATTTTTCTAAAGCAATGCGTGGGTCTAGTCATAGCGAGGTCTATCAGACCGACAAAGAAATGAGGAGCGGTCAATACGAGGAAGGGGGCAAAAAAGGGGTCAACTCAGCAAGGTCAAACAAAAAAGCAGGGCAAAAAAAAGGCAGGGCCGAAGCCCTGCCTTTTTAGAGAAACCTGAGTATTACTTCTTCTCAGCTTTTTTCTCTTCTTTCTTCTCAGCTTTTTTCTCTTCTTTCTTGGCATCGCCAGCAACTGCCGAGAACGACACGGCGGCGAACATGGCGGCGAGGATCATCGCGAGTACTTTTTGCATTTTTCTCTTCCTTGTACAGGGTGGTTAAAGTGATCGGCCAATTGACCGGCCGAGTCTAATAACGCGTTCAGCGTCAGCGGGTTGACAGCAGTTGACAGGCAAAGACGCCAAAGCAACGAATACTAAAAACCCTTGCAAATCATACTAGTAACTGGTGAAAGCCGCAACAATTGGGTTCCCATCAAAAAAAATTTTCGTGTAAATATCGATCTGCTAGGCGGGACTCAACGAACGCGGCAGAAAGATCGAAAAAGCAGTCATTGCATGTTGCGACGCAATATCCAAAATGGATTTGCTCTAGCCAACTTGTCGCCAGGCAATGATCCGTAGCCCCAAAAGAAAAGACCGCCAGAAGGCGGTCTTTAAAAAGAAAATTTCAGTCTACAAAAAGCGGATTAGGCCTTTTGAATATTCGAGGCCTGTTTGCCTTTCGGTCCTTGCACCACATCAAAGGAGACCTTTTGGCCTTCCTTGAGTGATTTAAAGCCAGCCATGTTGATTGCTGAGAAGTGTGCAAACAGGTCCTCACTGCCGTCATCCGGGGTGATGAAGCCGAAGCCCTTTGCGTCGTTGAACCATTTCACGGTACCTGTCGCCATTGTTGGAGCGTCCTCTGTGTTGAGATCGAGTTCCGGGACAAACCCGGGCCATGCCTAGACTTCACAGCCCCCGCCGCCCTCTCAATGGCGTTACAGACAGCTTGAATCCAAACACAAATCGCCTTTTACGCGGCTTAGCAAATATCGTCAAGAGCCCATGATGCAGCAGAGCAACAAAACGTTTCGATACCTGTCTGGCCAGCACGAACGGAAAGCGGCTTGAAATTCGCGAATCCGTCCCGATATTGCATTGCACCGTCCCCATGCATTGTTTAGCATGTCCCTGTCGAATTAAGCAAAGACAGGACGTGCGTCACCCCTTAAAGTAAACACGCCCCATTGAACCCACCCGACACCACATTGCCGTTTGTTCGACCCAATCAACACGGATCCCCTGAGCCATGGCGCAGTACAAAGACGACAGTATCTTGCAGGCCGAACGCGCCAAAACAACGCCACCGCCCATGTTTAAAGTCATGCTGTTAAACGATGACTACACCCCGATGGAGTTTGTGGTCTTTGTGTTGCAGCAATTTTTTTCTATGAACCGTGAACGCGCAACGCAAATTATGCTGGCTGTACATCGTGAAGGCATGGGCGTCTGCGGCGTGTATCCTAAGGACATTGCGACAACAAAAGTGCAACAAGTCACCGCCTTTGCGCAACAGCATCAGCACCCCTTGCAGTGTGTGATGGAGGAAACCTAAATGATTGCCCAAGAACTCGAAGTCAGCCTCCACATGGCCTTTGTTGATGCGCGACAAAAGCGTCACGAATTCATCACCGTTGAACATTTATTACTGGCGTTGTTGGATAACCCAACTGCCGCAGAAGTCTTGCGCGCTTGCGGAGGCAACCCCGACGAATTACGCCAACAACTTAACCAACATATTGCCGAACAAACACCAAAGATTGCGAGCGATCGCGAAGTCGACACGCAACCAACGTTAGGGTTTCAGCGCGTGATTCAACGCGCCATCCTGCACGTGCAATCGTCCGGAAAAAAAGAAGTCACCGGTGCCAACGTACTGGTTGCGATTTTTGGCGAAAAAGATTCGCATGCTGTTTATTTTCTGCAGCAGCAAGGCATCAACCGCCTCGACGTTGTGAACTACATCGCCCACGGCATCACCAAATCGGCGCAACCACAAACCGCAAAAACAGAACCTGAAACAGAAGCTGAAGCACCCGCAGAAGCCGCCAATAGCCCGCTCGATAACTACACGCAAAATTTAAATGCGCAAGCGTTGGCAGGCAAAGTGGATCCACTGATCGGCCGCGATCGCGAACTCGAGCGCGTCATTCAAACGCTGTGCCGTCGTCGCAAAAACAATCCTCTCTTAGTTGGCGAAGCGGGTGTAGGCAAAACGGCCATTGCAGAAGGTTTAGCGCGTCGCATCGTCGAGGGACAGGTGCCCGAGCTGCTTGAAAAGTCGACCGTCTATTCACTCGATATGGGCGCATTATTGGCTGGCACAAAATATCGCGGTGATTTTGAACAACGCTTAAAAGCGGTGCTCAAGCAGCTGGTCGATAACCCTCACGCGATTTTATTTATCGATGAAATTCATACCGTGATCGGTGCTGGCGCCGCTTCGGGAGGCACATTAGATGCCTCGAATCTACTCAAGCCGATGCTCTCTAACGGACAATTAAAATGTATCGGCGCCACCACTTACGCAGAGTTCCGCGGTGTCTTTGAAAAAGACCACGCGCTCACCCGACGGTTTCAAAAGATTGATGTCAACGAGCCCTCGATTGAAGAAACCATCGAGATCCTCAAAGGATTAAAAACGCGATTTGAAGCGCATCACGGCGT
>CANIIA010000029.1 GCA_947467435.1 Betaproteobacteria bacterium | reverse complement strand
GTCAGTGATGAACCCAATGACCGCGTGCTTGGACGCGAACGCTATCGCTTTTACAAAGACCGCGGTTACGCACTGACCCATCACGATTTAGCGACTCGTCCAACAAACAACGCCTAGCGCAGGCAGCGGTTGGTATAATCGGCCTCTCCCCGATTCATTCGCGCTCAAGCGCGCTCCCTCCAGTATGTCACTCGATAAAAGTTTTGACCCGCAAGCCATCGAGCAACGCTGGTATGCGCAATGGGAATCTGCCGGTTACTTCGCCGCAGGCACACAAGCCGATCGCCCCGCCTATTGCATTCAATTGCCACCACCGAATGTCACCGGCGTGTTGCATATGGGTCATGCGTTTAATCAAACCATCATGGATGCACTCACGCGCTACCACCGTATGCGTGGGTTGAATACCCTGTGGGTGCCTGGCACCGATCACGCCGGCATTGCCACGCAAATCGTCGTCGAGCGCCAACTCGAACAACAAGGTATTTCTCGACACGATCTTGGTCGCGAAAAATTTGTCGAAAAAATTTGGGCTTGGAAAGAGCAATCGGGCTCAACTATCATGCAACAAATGCGCCGCGTCGGCGCTTCGTGCGATTGGTCGCGCGAATACTTCACCATGGACGACAAACTGTCCTCGGTAGTGACCGAAACGTTTGTGCAACTCTTTGAACAAGGCCTCATCTACCGCGGTAAACGCTTAGTCAATTGGGATCCGGTGCTGCTCACGGCAGTATCTGATCTTGAAGTCGAAAGCGAAGAAGAAGACGGTCACCTCTGGCACATTCGTTATCCCTTGGCCGATGGCTCAGGACATCTCACCGTCGCCACCACACGTCCCGAAACCATGCTCGGTGATACCGCCGTGATGGTGCATCCAGATGACGATCGGTATCGTCATCTGATCGGTCGTGAAATTGCATTACCTCTTTCCGATCGACGTATCCCTATCATTGGTGATGCATATGTAGATCGCGAGTTCGGTACCGGCTGCGTCAAAGTCACCCCAGCACACGACTTTAACGACTGGCAAGTGGGGCAGCGACATCAGTTACCCTCCATCGCGATTCTGACGCTGGACGCACATATCAACGAACACGGTGCGCAGGCATATCGCGGGCTTGAGCGCTTTGCCGCACGCAAAAAAATTGTCGCTGATCTCGATGCACTCGGCTTACTCGAGTCGGTCAAACCGCATCGATTAATGGTGCCGCGTTGTGCACGCACGGGCGCCATCGTCGAGCCAATGCTCACCGACCAATGGTTTGTGGCCATGGATCAACCAGCGCCCGCCGGCACGCTGCATCCAGGAAAATCGATTGCACAAGTTGCGCGGGATGTCGTCAAAAGCGGTGAAGTGCGCTTCTTCCCAGAAAATTGGGTCAATACCTACGATCAATGGATGAACAACATCCAAGACTGGTGCATCTCACGTCAATTGTGGTGGGGGCATCAAATCCCCGCCTGGTATGACGAGGACGGCAAAGTGTATGTGGCGCGCACCGAAGCGGATGCGCGCGCTCAAGCCAACGGCAAATCGCTGACGCGCGATGCCGATGTGCTCGACACGTGGTTTTCATCAGCCTTGGTTTGTCACTCCACTTTGGGTTGGCCCCACCCACAAGGCAAAGACAAACAATGCTACGACCTGTATTTGCCTTCATCGGTTCTTGTCACAGGTTACGAAATTATTTTCTTCTGGGTTGCACGCATGATCATGATGAGCGCGCACTTCACCGGTCGCGTGCCATTTCGTGATGTGTACATTCACGGCATCGTGCGTGATGCCGAGGGCAAGAAGATGTCCAAGTCCGAAGGTAACACCATCGACCCAGTCGATCTGATTGATGGCATCGCCATCGGACCACTGCTTGAAAAACGCACCACGGGTCTGCGCAAACCGCAAGACGCGCCCAAAATTGCTGCACGTACCAAAAAAGAATTTCCAGAAGGCATCCCCGCGTATGGTGCCGATGCGTTGCGCTTTACGATGGCGGCGTACGCCACACTCGGTCGCAACGTTAATTTTGACTTTAAGCGCTGCGAAGGCTATCGCAACTTTTGCAACAAACTTTGGAATGCCACGCGCTTTGTGCTGATGAATACCGAAGGACAAGACTGCGGCTTAGATGATCAAGCCGCCGTTGAGCTGTCCTTTGTCGATCAGTGGATCATCAGTCAATTACAACGCACTGAGGCCGAAGTGGCGCAGGGCTTTGCCGACTATCGCTTAGACAATGTAGCCAACGCAATTTATCGCTTTGTTTGGGACACCTATTGCGATTGGTATCTCGAGCTGGCTAAAACACAGTTGCAACATGGCAGCACCGAAGCACAACGCGGCACCCGTCGCACCTTGGTGCGTGTGCTTGAAGCCACGCTACGACTTGCCCACCCAGTCATTCCGTTTATCACCGAAGAACTTTGGCAAATTGTGGCGCCTCTGGCTGGTCGCAAACATCACGCATCGATTTGTATTTCTAGCTATCCGCAATCGCAACCAGAACGGATCGATGCCGATGCAGAAGCTGAGATGACGCGTCTGCAAGAAGCCATCAATGCGTGCCGTAATCTACGCGGTGAGATGGGCGTTGCGCCTTCGCAACGCGTACCACTCATCGCGGCGGGTGATCCGCAACGGATTGCGCGCTTTACGCCTTACCTCAGTGCGTTGGCGCGCTTGAGCGAAGTGAGCGGCGTCAATGAGCTACCTGCAGCAGATGCGCCGGTGGCGATCGCTGCAGACTTACGCTTAATGCTGCAAATTGAAATCGATATTGCCGCCGAACGCGAGCGGCTCACCAAAGAAGTCACTCGACTCGACACCGAAATCGGTAAGTGTCGCGCCAAACTCAGCAACGCCTCGTTTGTTGAGCGTGCACCAGCCAATGTGGTCGCGCAAGAAAAAGCGCGGCAAGCCGAATTTGAAGCGACGCTAGCTAAGTTGCGTCCGCAACTCGATAAGCTCGCTGGCCGCTAGGCCACTATCATGACGTTGCCCCACGGACTGCGTGCATTTCGTCATCGCAGCTTTCGGTTATTTTTTTTCGGGCAAGGCACGTCACAAATCGGTACGTGGCTACAACTCATCGCGACCAGTTGGCTGGTCTATCAACTCTCGGGCTCTGCATTTTTACTCGGCCTGGCAGCCTTTGCATTACAGATTCCATTTTTAGTGCTCTCACCGGTTGCTGCGGTTTGGATCGATCGCTTACCCAAACGCCGCGTGTTGCTCGTCACGCAAAGCGTGGCGCTTGCGCAATCACTGACAATGTTTGCATTGGTGCTCGCTGGACACATCGCACCTTGGCACCTGATTGCCGGAAATTTTTTACTCGGCTTAGTCAATGCGTTTGATGGCCCTGGGCGGCAATCTTTTTTAATCGAGATGGTAGAAGGCAAAGCCGATCTACCCAACGCCATTGCGTTTCAGTCGATCATCATGAACGGCGCACGCTTTATTGGTCCGATGATCGGTGGCGCAGTGATCGCTTCGCTGGGTGCGCAATGGGGGTTTGGTTTAAATGCGGCTTCGTATTTTGCGGTGATCGCCGCCTTGTTAGCAATGCGTATCCAACCGCGCGCGCACGCAGCGAAAAGCGAACCTTGGTTAACGCAATTTATGGCGGGCTTTCGTTGGGCGTTTGGTTTTCTACCCACACGCTGCGCGTTATTACTGCTGGCGATCACGAGCTTGTCGATTAATCCGTATCTCTCACTCATGCCATGGTTTGCACAAGAAATTTATGCCGGCGATTCGCGCACCTTGGGTTGGCTAATCGCGGCGGGAGGTTGTGGCGCGATGAGCGGAATGCTGTACCTTGCTTTACGCACCAGTGTGCGTGGATTACTCACGGTGTTACCGCTGGCCACGATCGCGGCGGGCGGCGGTTTAATCGCTTTTTCGTTTTGTCGGACGCTATGGCTTGCCTATCCGTGTTTATTTATTTCAGGCTTGGGGTTAATGCTCACCGCTGGGTCAACCAACACGTTGCTACAAACCATCGTTGAAGATCGTTTACGTGCGCGTGTTGCAGCGATCTACATCATGGGATTTTTAGGGATGGCTCCTGTCGGCGCACTCATCGCTGGTAGCCTCGCTGAACACATCGGCCCACCGATGGCTTTGGCCAGTGGTGGTGCCTTGGCCCTTGGTTCTGCGCTGGTGTACTTGCGCTTCTTGCCTGCGATCCGTGTCGCTATTCGACCGGTGTATCAGCGACTGGGAATTCTGCCTTAATCGCAGCCAACTCCGCTTCGGTGGGCCACGCCGTATCAAATTGCCAATCGTATTGCGCTTCAAGCGAGGCACGAAACGCCGCCAACACCTGGCGCGCACGCGCTTCTCGATCTAATGCCGCTAACCACGCATCAAAGCGCAAACGCTGACGCGCGTCGGCACCAATCTCTGCAGGAAAATGACCCAACACCAACGCGCACGAACCGCACTCTTTCGCATACCCCCCCGCGAGACGCTGCGCCTGTACGAGAATCGCACCGCCTTCAAGATACGCGGCCAAACCAAATCGACGTAGCGCAGCCACCAACGGTGACAAGCCCCACGAAACCCAACGGGCACGTCGACCCGGCGCAAGGCGCAAGGGTACGAGCAACGCAAAAATAAATTCGCCGGGCTCAACCCAGTGGCCGGCTTCGAGGGGCAGCGACTCTGCGGCGCGTCCCCATAACACCGTGGGCGCACCCGAGGCAGGTAAGGCGTTGGCGTATCCGCGATAAGCGGCTTGCAAGGATTGCGCACGCACCGGCCCAAGATGGATCCAGCGTGCAGCGATCGGCATGATTTATTTTTTCTGCAGAAAAAAGGTGGATTCTTTTCCTGAATCCGATTGCGAGAGCAGGACGTGACCGGTTTGACGCGCAAACATTTCAAAATCACGCGGCGCGCCAGGATCGGTGGTTTGCACCTTTAATACTTGGCCACTGGTCAGATCTGCTAGCTTTTTTTTCGTGCGCAAAATCGGCAACGGGCAATTCAACCCGCGCGCATCGATTTCATCGTCAAATTCCATTGATCAGCCTATTCGTTCGTCAGATTCATTGATCATCATGTTGTGTCGACATGATTGATCGTGTGCATACATGGTTGAGGGCAATCGAGGCTATCACCATAGAATGAATTTTAGCCTGTGTTGACTAAACCTGCGTCGCTCCATGGTAAAGCTGCACAGTGTGTCGTGCTTGTGCAAAAAATAGCCAGCGCTCTGCGAATAAACCGAGCAAGCAACTGCAGGCCGCCGTTAACGCCGCCTGCGGAAACCACACCAGTAACCAAGCGGGAAGCAACAGACCGGCCAGCCAAAACATCACCGTCAAGGTTTGCACATGCGCGCGCGCAATCCTAAAAATAAATTCATCGGTTAAGAAAGTGCGGTGTGTGTGTCCCGCATCGAGCAATTTAATTTGTGCCGCAGACTTTAACCCGAGTGCATCCTGAATCGTCGCACCATCCATGCGAGCTGCGCGCATCCAATATGCAAGCTTACTCAGCGCTGTGCTCGCTAATGCCAATAAGGTGACAAAGACTAAGCCGGTCTGCGCTGACGCACCCTCTAACTGCGTCAGCCACACCGTGAGTAATCCACCCGAAGCCAACGCAGCGCTGAGATACACCAACGGGGTGAGTGGTGTATGCCACTGTCGTATCGGCTTTAAGCTCGCGTAAATCATAGCGGTGCTATAAATAAGGAGTAGCGCAAGCACTGCCAACACAGCACCTAAAGCAGCATGCAGCGACTGAGACACTAGACCAGGCCAAGTCCACAACACAGCCAACGGCAACACCAAGACTGCGAGCACCGCTTCACGCGATAGCCACGACGTACGCACCCGGATAAACGCTCGCCAAGCGCGATGCGGGCTCGCCAAATGCAAGGTCGATGCACACAACCCGGCCACCACCAACACGATGGCGCAAGCACCGCCCATGCGTTGCTGCTGCGCGGACCAATGCACTGCGCTCAAGCTAGAAAGTAAAGTCATCAGCACCAACAAACCCAAGCCAGCACCAGAGCTCACCGTAAAAAAAACAATCGAGATTGCAGGCCGCATAATTAACGCTCAATCATTTTGTTGATCCAGCCGCTCACCTTGTGCATGAGGCTAGCGCTGTCAGGTGTAGTCATGACAGAAACTTTGGGTGCATTGCGCGGCGGCAAATAACGGTTCACCGGTTGGTAACCTAGCTCAGGCAACATCGTCACCCCGCCACGCTCGGCAACCAATTGCGACACCTGCGATTGCGGGTCATCAAAGTCACCAAAATGGCGCGCATGTGCAGGACATGCCAGCACACACGCCGGTTGACGATCTTGCGGTGGTAACAAGGTGTCATCGATGCGATCCGCACACAGCGTGCATTTTTTTACTGTGCCCGAAGCCGTATCGAGTTCACGTGCACCGTACGGGCAAGCCCATGTGCACAAATTACAGCCCATGCACTGCTCTTGATTCACCAACACGATGCCATCTTCACGCTTATACGAAGCACCTGTCGGGCACACCGTCACGCAATCGGCTTCTTCGCAATGCATACACGACATCGGCACGTTGACGGTTTTATTTTCTGGATAGACACCCGTTTCGTAATGACGCACTCGGTTAAACCACACGCCCGATGGCGCCGCACCGTAGGGTTCGTAATCGGCGAGCGGTCCAGATAACGCCGAATCACCGTTCCATTCTTTGCACGCTACTGCACAGGCATGACAACCCACGCACGTATCTAAATCGATCACCAATCCCCGTTTCATGCGTCACCTCCCGGCTGACCGTAGCGCAACACCAGCGGTCGCTCTGCCGTGTCTTCCGGTAAACGTTGTATCGGCGCAAATGTGGGCCACACTCCACTTTCATCGGCACGGGTAATTCGTACGCGTAAATCAAACCACGCGGCTTGCCCGGTAATTGGGTCCGAGTTCGTCATTCGCCGCTCACCCACACGCGGCGGCAAGCTCTCAGAAATTAGATGGTTTAATAAAAAGCCATGCGTTGCTTCGCTGGCTTGTTGATCCAAACCCCAAGCACCGGCTTGTTTTCCGATCGCGTTCCAAGTCCACACGGTGCCGGACTCGACGCCTTCCATGGTTTTGAGTTGGCAGCGCACTTTGCTGTGATGTGATTCGACCCAGACCCAGTCAAAATCTTTGAGTCCCAATTGCGCAGCCATCGCGGTGTTCATGTATAAAAAATTTTGCGCCAAGATTTGCCGCAGCCACGCATTTTGCGAATCCCATGCGTGATACATCACCATTGGTCGTTGCGTGATAGCAGAAAACGGAAACGCTTGATCAAGTTGTGTTGCTGTCGATGATGCGGTCTGTGCAGGAGCCGACGCACCAATCGGTGGATACCACGTGGGCAAAGGATCAAAGTATTGCGTTAACCGCGCTCGATCTTCAGGCTCAGTAGGACAGGGACCATCGTATAAGCCTTGGCCAGCTAAACGAAATTTCTGTAACGGCTCGGACCAAATCTGCATGATCAGTGGTTCAACTTTTCCGATAAATCCGGCCTCAACTGCAGCCTGCTGATAATCACGATTTACAAAGCGCATGTATTTTTGGTTATCGGCCCAGTGATGCGTAAAAAACGCTTCGTTTTCGATGTACGCCTCCCACTGCTTTGGGTTGGGTGCGCCACGTAAAGGTAAGGTGCCCTCTTTGCCACGCCAGCCGGCTAAAAAACCAATGCCCGGTGCGCGCTCGTAATTCACAATAAAGTCTGGATACCCGGTGTATTTCGGTGCGCCCTCTGGCGTAACAAACGCCGGAAATTTTAAGCGCCCAGCTAAATCCACCAACACCTCTTGAAATGCACGCACATCACGATCTGGCTGCAAGATCGGATGACGAATTGCATCGGCTACCGCATCGGGTTCTGAAATCGGACGATCAAGCAACGAGATCGCATCAAAGCGCTCAAGGTAAGTGGTGTCGGGCAACACCAAATCGGCAAAGTTTACGGTCTCTGAATGAAATGCATCCGACACCACAATATATGGAATTTTGTATTCGCCATCGTCGCGTTTTTCGCGCAGCATGCCTTGCACAGCGGCGGTGTTCATCGATGAGTTCCATGCCATATTGGCCATAAACAGCATCAACGTATCGATTGGATAGGGGTCACCAGCGACGGCGTTGGCAATCACCATATGCATCACGCCATGCGCCGCAAGCGGCGATTCCCACGAATACGCTTTATCAATGCGCAGCGGCCGACCTTGGGCATCGATCGCTAAATCTTCTGGGCGCGTCGGAAAGCCCAACGGAGTACGGCCCAAAGGCGTATTCACTGCATTCATCACCGATGCATCGTTCTCGGGTAGTTGCACGGGCGGAATCGGTTTCGGAAACGGCGCACGCGAGCGAAAATTTCCGGGACCTTCTAGCGCTCCTAATAACATCTGAATCAGATGCAGTGCACGACACGATTGGAACCCGTTGGTGTGGGCAGACACACCACGCATGGCATACATCGCCACGGGTCGGCCCACCACATGATCGTGCTGACGACCATACACATCCGTCCAAGCAATCGGTAAGGTAATGGTTTCTTGGAATGCCACATGTGCCATTTCGCGCGCAATCCGCTCAATTGTTGCTGCAGGCACACCACATTCGGCAGCGACTTGTGCCGGTGCATAACGATCATCCAAATAACGCTCGGCCGCCAAACTCATCACCGTACGCAGGGTTCTTCCATCTGGCGCGGTGTAGGTGCCAAACAATGCAGGGGCGACGCCCACATCCAATCCGCTGGCAAGCGCGTTGGTTTTTTGATCCCACACTAAGGGCCGCCCTTCAGCGTCGCGCAAAAACAATCCATCGCCGGCTTGGCCTGGCGTTTGCACAACCAACCACGGTGCGTTGGTGTAACGCACTAAAAATTCCCAATCAAACAGTTCGTTCTTTAAGAGCACATGCACCATCGATAGCGCGAGCAAACCATCGGTGCCTGGACGTACCGGTAACCATTCATCCGCAATCGCCGAGTAACCGGTACGTACCGGATTGACTGAGACAAATTTCGCGCCATTACGCTTGAGCTTATCCAAGCCAATTTTGATCGGATTAGACGCATGGTCTTCGGCCACGCCCCAGAGTAGAAAATATTTCGCGCGATCCCAATCAGGCGCACCAAATTCCCAAAATGAATAGCCAATCGAATACAAGCCAGCCGCAGCCATGTTCACAGAACAAAAACCACCGTGCGCAGACCAATTTGGCGTACCAAACTGTTGCGCCCACAAACCGGTGAGCGCTTGCATCTGATCGCGGCCCGTAAAAAATGCGAGCTTTTTGGGATCGGTTGCACGCAGATGCGCCAAGCGTTGCGTCAGCACCTCGAGCGCTTCATCCCAACTGATCGCTTCAAACTCACCGGCACCACGCTCGGTGCCGGGCTTGCGGCGTAGCGGTTGCTTCAATTTGGCTGGTGAGTACTGCTTCATGATGCCGGCCGATCCTTTGGCACACAGCACGCCTTGATTCACCGGATGATTGGGATTGCCCTGAATAAAGCGCACGCGCCCTTCTTTGAGCGTGACTTGAATGCCGCAGCGGCAAGCGCACATATAGCAAGTGGTGTGCTTGACTTCGTGCGTCGAGGCACGGGGGGGGGTAACAGCAGCTGGGGGCAGGGACATGGGATCAGCAATCAAAGAAGGAACGACGTTGGGGCGCGGGGACGCAACACAAACCTATTGTCATCATCTCGCCCCGACTGCTCAAGCCAGTGTTTTCAATCGGGCGATAAGCGCACCTGATTCAGTCACGCGAAACCACGCTCAGATTGCTGAAAGCGCCGCGAGCTGTTGGAGAACGGCGACCGGGCGTGTGGGCGCTCCTAACGACTGTCGCGTCGCTGTTTCATCTCTGCAGCAAGCAGCGCACGTAATTGTTTTAAACGCGCATCCACCACCGAGAGTTCATAAAAATCACCATCACCCGCCGTTTGCGCCAGTTGTAGCTGCTCGACGGCCAAGGCCAAATTACCCTGCAAAACCTGATATTCAGCCAAGGTTTGATGCTGCAACAACCGCTTGCCTTGCATGGCGAAGCCTCGCGCGCGCAGCGCCAGTAATTGTGGATCACGGGGATACAAACGAATCTGTTCAGTAATCATGGCCATGCCCTCAGTCACACGGCCCGCATCCATCAACGTTTGCGTCAATGCGTACGATAACGCACGTGAATAAGGAAAACGCTGTAGCCCCTGTCGCAATTGCGCCAACGCGCCAACCGAATCGCCGCTCGCAGCCAACAAACGCGCCGACAAGGTTTCAATCATTGGGCTGCGCGGCGCGAGCGCTCGCAACAGGTTGAACTCTGCCTGCGCTTGCGGCAGTTCTTTGTTGCGAAACAGCGCACTCACTAAACCATAGCGCGCAGCGGCTTCGTTGGCATATCTACCATCTCGCACGACTGCACGAAAATAATTGACCGCGTCGCGACTGTCGCCAGATTGCGCACGCAATTTGGCACGTAACAAATGAAATTCCAAACTATCCACATGCTGCCGATACCCTGCGGTTTGCGCCCGATTTTGCGCCTCTGAAATACGCTCTAACGTTAACGGGTGCGTACGCAGATAACCTGGCGCAGAGCCATCATCCATGATGCGATGTGTACGTTGTAGCTTCTCAAAAAACGCTGACATGCCGCGCGGATCAAAACCGGCACTGGTCATGGTTTGAAATCCAATCCGATCGGCCTCGCGCTCAAAGTCACGCGAGTAGCCCAATTGCGAAGCAATCGCGCTGCCTTGCGCGGCCATAGCCGCTCCGCTGGCTAAATCAGGACGAGAGCGCGCCGCGATAATCGCTGCCACCATCGCCACCATCGTGGGTAATTGCGCTTGCTGCTGCTGGCCAAATTGACGCGCGATATGACGCTGCGTGACGTGCGAAATTTCGTGTGCCAACACCGATGCTATTTCTGATTCCGTATCGGCTGCAGTAATCAACCCCGTGTTCACCCCGATAAACCCACCGGGTAAGGCAAAGGCATTGATCGACGGATCGCGGATCGCGAAAAATTCAAAATCAGAACGAATATCGCGACTGGCCGAGGTTAATTTTCCACCGAGCGAGGTGAGATATTCACTCAACTCAGGGTCATCTACGTAATCCGGATCGCGCTGACGAATATCTCGCGCAATCGACTCACCGATGCGCCGTTCCATCTGGGGTGAAAGCACATTGGATGATGCATCACCTAAATCAGGCAGCATCGACTGTGCCCAAGCGCGGGGCAAACAGGTCAAACACAACAGCATCAAAGTCAGCAGACTACGCATGCGCGGTATGATACCGCTGTTGCGCACCCCACCCGAACACGTTGACTGCAGAGCCCCGTATGGCCAAATCTCGCCCAACTACCACCGCAAAAAAAACCACGCGTACTGCACGCAACACGGCGCCTCAAACAGGCCTCACGCACTTTGATGCGCAAGGTCAAGCGCATATGGTGGATGTGGGAGCCAAAGCGCACACCCACCGCATTGCCGTGGCGCAGGGCAACATTCGCATGCAAGCGGCAACACTCAAAGCAATTGCTGCTGGCCACATGAAAAAAGGCGATGTGCTTGGGGTAGCGCGGCTCGCGGCAATCCAAGCGGCTAAACGCGCCGCAGATTTAATTCCGTTGGCGCATCCGCTTCAACTGACGCGCGTCGCAGTTCACTTTAAAAACGACACCAAGGCCCGCGCGATTCACATTCAAACGCGCGTCGAGTGTCACGGGCAAACCGGCGTTGAAATGGAAGCACTCACCGCCGCGAGCGTTGGTCTACTCACCATTTACGATATGTGTAAAGCGATCGATCGAGGCATGGTGATCAGCGAAATTTCGCTACTCGAAAAACGCGGCGGAAAATCAGGCGAGTGGATCAAAGATCCGGCGTGACCTAAGGCTTCAGCGTGACTTCTAAGAACTCGGACCACGACACCATCGGTGACGAAACTCGTCATTGTTTTCAGGGTTCATTTCACGAGTAGACAAGCAAGCACACGTTTAACTGGTCCACTTACGGCCGGTTTAGTCGAGCGTATTTAACATCACCTCCACCCGATGCTTGAGTTGATGACTTTCTAAAATCGCCTCTCTTGCCGCCTGTCCCATCGCTTGCAAGCGCGCGGGTGAATAGCCAGCTAAGCGCTCTACCGCAGCAAGCAGCTCATCCGAGTTTTTATACAGCACCAAGTGCTCATTGGGCGTAAACCAGGTCGCTAAATCGTCTTTCCATTCAGACAGCACCACGCCGCCACACGACATAATGTCGAACACGCGCATATTGACAATGTCACGTTGATACACACGCGGCACATCTAAATTGACTGCACTTGCTGCGTAAATCAAATTCAGCTGCGCTTGATGGTTTGCGTAGCCACGATACTGCGTTGACACAGCCGACCACGCCGCATCGCCATACACTTGTAGTTGATGCTGCGCTAAGGCACTCACCCGCGAACGGCGTAATAAATACGCCAACCAACCATCTAACAGTTCGAGCCACGCTTCTGGCGTGATTTGCAGCATTGGAGCCAGATTCATCAGCCCCGCATGCACCCACTGCGGGTGAGCCATCAAGCCAGAAAACTGCACATCATCTGCAGGGCCACGCACTAAGTCGGTCAACCAGCCTTCAAGCTGTGCCAACACCGCTGCTGATTTGGGTCCGCAGCGCTGGATGACCTGATGTGCTGCTTCTTGTTCTTGCAGCATCGAGGCACCAACAAATGACAGCGCACATCGATACGTCTTAAGTGCATCGGCATCCATCACAGGTTGGCGACGTTGTGGTGCGGCTAAGGGTAAAAAGTACGTATGGGTAAATCCCAAGGCTTGAAATCGCGTGACAGCTGCGCGTTGATGAAAGAACAAGTAACACGCATCGCGCTGCGTGCCCTCCATCACCATCAATCGCGACAAGGGTAACGGATCAACCGTCCACACCACGTAGCGCAGCCCGCGCTGTCCACATAAAAACGCGAGCTCTGGGCTGTAGTTAATCGAAAATAAAAAGGTCGGCTGATGCTCGTGGCACGCTTGATCAAACGTTGCCACAGAAAGCGTGCTGGGTGTCAGCCAAGCAATGGGGTAGCCGCGCTGCGACAACTCATGCGCAACGTCGTGCGCAAAAAGCGCATAATCAACGATCAATACCGTGCTGCGCTTCGATGTCTGCACTCAAACCACCCCATGACGAATCCAACCCACCCACAACTGCAACACGTGTATCAGCAATTACAAGACGGCAACCTAAAACAAGCCGCTACGTTCTGCATTGAATTTTTAACGCAACATCCCAACGTGTTTGAGGCGCATTACTTACTTGGCTCGATTTTGATGCAAGACGGACAAGCCGCCAATGCTGTCACCGCTTTGTGTACTGCCATCGAACTCAATCCAAACGCAAGCCACGCCTTTCATGCGTTGGGCTTGGCGATGTGCCAACTCAAGCAATATCCGGCGGGCATCGAGTGCTTTGATCAGGCCATTGTACTCGCGCCCGAGGATGCGACGTTGTACTGTGACCGCGGCACAGCGTTTGATTGCAGTAACCAGCGTAGCCAAGCGATTCAAAACTACACTCAAGCGATCACGCTCAATCCAAATTACGCATTGGCTTATCACAACCGCGGTGTTGCACAGTATAAATCGCAAGCATTTGAATCTGCGATTGCCGATCAAACGCACGCAATCACCATCGACCCACGTTGTGCTGAGTTTTATGCTGCGCGCGGCAACGCACACAAACAGCAACTGCAATACGATGCTGCCATTGCAGACTATGCCCAGGCAATGCAACGTGATCCAAATAACCACGATGCGCGGTATCACCTCGGGATTACGCTCAAAGAAGTCAAACGTATCGATGACGCTATCGCGTGTTTTGATCAAGTCATTCAACAGCACCCACAGCATGCTGGCGCACATTACAGCAAAGCCACCGCACTCCTACTCAACGGCAATCTGCGTGATGGGTTTGACTTATTTGAGTGGCGGCGTCAGCTCGACACCATTGCACTCAACCGTACGCCCATACAGGCAAGCTTGTGGCGCGGTGAGCATGCCTTACAAGGAAAAAGTATTCTGATTCGCCATGAACAAGGCTTGGGCGATAGTCTGCAAATGGTGCGCTTTGTTCCGGCATTACTTGCCCAAGGGGCTCGCGTATGGATTGAAGCCCCGCCACCCTTAGTCACGCTGTACCAATCAATCCCTGCCATTGAAGGCGTGATTCAGCTGAATCAACCAACACCCCACACCGATGTGTATTGCGACCTGATGAGCTTGCCGTTGGCCTGCAAGGTGGATCGCGACACCATTCCGTTGGCTAGCGGATACATCACACCCGCGCCGGACAAAGTGCGTGCATGGAAAGATCGCATGCATACCGATTCGAACAGACTGCGTGTTGGATTGGTGTGGGCAGGCGGTGCGCGAGAATTTGATACTGAATTTTCAATTGTCAATGCACGCAGAAATATTCCGCTGCTTTTATTCCAGATGCTCGCTTTACCCAACGTACATTTTTATAGCCTACAAAAAGGCGTGCAGGCGCAAGAACAACTCGCGCAATTGATTCACCAACAACAAGAAAGTGCGGCAGTATTCAACATCACCGATTTTACGGATGCCTTTGAGGATTTCAGTGATACGGCCGCATGCATTGCACATTTAGATTTAGTCATCACCGTCGATACGGCGGTGGCACATCTTGCTGCCGCGATGGCCAAGCCAGTGTGGTTATTGAATCGCTACGACACCTGTTGGCGCTGGCAGCACGAAGGCACTCACAGCCCTTGGTATGACAGTCTGCGTATTTATCGACAATCGGTACCGGGTAATTGGATCAGTGTAATGACCCAAGTTGCGCGTGATCTAGCGTCGTTCACCAACGCGTAAATACAGCCCAAAAATACGGGTCGTCATACCACGCAGAAAACGCTGCCCAAGTTTCACCAATCAAATTACCCGCAGCAAGCAAGAAACCTGCGCTCGCCACAAAATGCCAAAAACCAAATTTTTTGTCTTCAGCCAAGCCACTAGCAGCCAGTATGGCAAAAAGCATGGTCATGAATACGTGTCCGAAATGATTCCATAAAAAAAATTTAAGTATCGCAACGCTCAACCAAAGTCCAAAAAATCCAGCCACACCAATCAAGCAATACTTCAACACCTTTGATAGGTTTAATTTATTTTTTTGGGCGCGTATTTTTTCTTCGATTTCCAGACGACGAAGATCACCGACGAACCCTTGATTGACCTGCGTCGGCGTAGATGCAGCACTTGGACGAACCGGCACGAGATCCTTCTTGAGCACTAAGCCTTGCTCACGCACGGGCGTCACTTCTGTTTGTCTCTCGGTGGTGCCTTTTTTGGCTATACGCTTTTTCTTTGTCGGCGCAGCCTCGATGGGTGGCGCTTGCGGCACGGCCACTTCTGGGGCTGGTTCAGTCACCGCCGGCGCGGGCTGTATCGCATCGCGCATCGCCACACCGCAAAATGGGCAAAACGCCACTGCGCGATAGAGCCACTTGTTGCACGAATTATTTTTGCAGCGCTCGGGCTCTTGCATCGTTGACTTCAGGTCTGGGTGCGTACGCTCTGGATGTTGCGCTTGGTCAGAGGTCGCTTTGCGGCATTGCGCACACTACGTAGCGCAATATAAAAAGGGGGGCAGTCACCTTTGAAGATTACAGGGAATTGACTAGCGCATCGTTGACGTATTGAAACAACCCCATCACAGCGCAGCCATTCAGACGGAAATCCATGGCGCCGTGATACTCTTTTTTAAGGCTCATCGACAACGCCTCACCCCCTCTATCGGAGAACATTGTGGAACTGCATCTCACAGGCAAACGCGTACTCATCACCGGTGGTTCTAAGGGCATTGGTAAAGCCGCTGCCATGGACTTTGCGCTCGAAGGATGCGAAGTCATGATCGCTTCACGCGAGGAAGCCGCGCTTGCCGCAACCACCGCTGAAATCATCAAAGCAACCGGTGCAAAAGTCACTTACAAAGCCATCGATTTATCCACACGCGGGGCTGCCGAACGCTTGGCTACATGGGCAGGTGATCTGGACATTTTGGTGAATAACGCTGGCGCCATTCCGGGTGGTGATTTACTCACCGTCGATGAAGACACCTGGCGCAATGCGTGGGATTTAAAAGTGTTTGGTTACATTAATTTATGTCGCGCGGTGTATCGGAACATGAAAGCCAAACAACGCGGAGTCATCATCAACGTCCTCGGTGCTGCGGGTGAACGATTAAATGCCGCGTATGTGGCTGGCTCAACTGCCAATGCTGGACTGATGGCGTTCACGCGCACCTTGGGCGGCGCGTCGCCACAAGACGGGATTCGCGTGTTGGGTGTGAGCCCCGGACCCGTAGCAACAGATCGACTCATCAAGCTGTATAAACAAATGGCTCAAACCAAGTTAGGTGACGCAGAGCGCTATCAAGAATTATTTGCAGGCATGGCGTTTAACCGACCGGCGACACCCGAAGAAATTTCAGCGACCATTGTCTTTGCCGCATCGGATCGCTCGTCTTACACCACTGGGGTGTACTTGACGGTTGACGGCGGTTCAGCTGCCGGAAAATAAACGTGAGCACCCCCGGGCTGCTACGCAACACAACCACAATCTTGTTTGGGCTAGAGGCGCAGGCGCGTAGCAGCACACCTGTAATGGAGGCCCGTCATTCAACGCGCCAACATTTGCGCCAGGTAAGTATTGATTAAGTAGGTATTGACTCAAACGCTCGGGATGGCGCCCCAATCGGTGGTGTAGTTGGGCGATTTTCTTTCTTGGCGCATCTGCCAAGTGGCACCAACATCTTGCGCCGATACGCGTACGGTGTTGCGTCCATAACGCGCATTCAATGTATCGAGCGCCTGCATCAAACGCGGTCGATGCGCTTGCGTTGGTGCAAGCCAATCGTGCTGCACCTGTCCGACCGGGGTGATTTGACTCAATACGATCCCTGCTTTTTTATATTGATAGCCCGGCCGAAATAACTGATCGGCCAAGACACTCACACAACGACTCACCAGCAATGTGTCGTTGGTGGGTTCGGGTAAGGCCATCGCCAGCGCTGGCATGTACTGAGGTAAATCAGGACGAAACCGATTGGTGTGTAAAAACACCTGAATCAATGCAGCGCATGACTGTTGCGTACGTAACTTAGCGCAGGCATTGGCAGCAAAGGTACTGAGCGCCGCTTTTAGTCCGGCCACCTGTTCAATCATGTGCCCAAATGAACGGCTCGAAATAATTTGCTGATTATTAGGCGTGACCTCTTGCAAATCGATACACGGAATTTCTTGTAGCTCGCGCTGGGTTTTTTCGAGTACCACGCCAAATTCAGCACGTAGCGTTGGCGTATGTGCCGCACGTAAATCGCACACAGTGTGAATCCCTCGATCAGCTAATCGTACTCGCAGCTTACGCCCGACGCCCCACACCTCACCCACTTCAATTTGCTGTAAGAGTTTTTCTTTTTGTGCATCAGTCAGTGCGTTGTAATCAAACACGCCCTTTGAACGCGGGTGCTTCTTGGCCACCATATTGGCTAATTTTGCGAGTGTTTTTGTGGGGCCAATTCCCACACACACTGGAATCCCCGTCCACTGACCCACGCGCTTACGCAGCTGCTGGCTACGCTGTTTGCTATCGGCGCAGCCGGTCAAATCAACAAAGCACTCATCAATCGAATACACCTCTTGACGCGGCGCGTGATCACGCAAAATCGACATCACACGATTCGATAAGTCGGCGTACAGCGCATAGTTTGAACTTAAGGCGAGCACCCCATGCGCTTCAGCCAACGCACGACACTCAAACCAAGGTTGGCCCATTTTGATACCTAAGGCTTTGGCTTCGTTGGAGCGCGACACCACGCATCCGTCGTTGTTTGACAACACCACCAGCGGCGTACGTTGTAAATCTGGGCGAAATACGCGCTCGCAGCTGACATAAAAATTATTGCAATCGACCAAAGCGAGTTGTCGTGTCATGACAGCATTAAAAACCGGCAACCGATTGATCTCAACACAACTTGTGTAGGTTATAGGTGACCACGCCCCACACCACAAAGTCATCTTCTTCACGTACCAAGCGCGGTGGGTAAATGCTGTTTTCCGCCAACAGCTTCACCACACCACCGCGACGATAAAAACGCTTCACAGTAAATTCGTTATTTAACAAGGCCAAGACGATGTGGTTATGCTGCGGATCAATACTGCGATCCACCAACAAGGTATCGCCTTCATAAATACCCGCACCCATCATTGAATCGCCTTTGACGCGAAACAAATACGTGGCCGCTTGGTTACGAATTAAGGCGGTATTCAGGTCGATACGCTGACGGGTATGGTCCGCCGCAGGCGACGGAAACCCTGCCGGCACACACCAACCACACTGCTCTAACCACAAACTTCCGGGTGCCAACGCCAACGGCGCCCACCCAGCGTCGGCGGGCACTGGCTCAGCGAGATCGGATGGATTTAATGAATCTGACATAGTCGTTATAATACTGTTTATTTGTACAGTATCACGTTCGCGCATCATTTGTGTGGTTTTAAATGAAACAACTCGATACGAGGGACAAACACGGCACACCGCGAATGAACATGCGAAAATGCACACTCGTTCCAACCGACTAGCCCATGCACACCAATCCACGCCATGCTTCTCGTCGTCAGGCCTTAGCTGCGCTCGGCGCCATGGCGCTCGGCATGTGCGCACCACTGCGCGTATGGGCCCAAGTCACTTGGAATCGCGCGGCGTTTGAAGCGCGTTCTGCGCTCGAGGTCTTACGTGCACTCGGCGCTCAAAGTGCCAGCGAATCGCGCGACATACTCATCGATGCGCCACAAATTGCCGAAAACGGTGCGCTCGTGCCTATCGACATCACCAGTCAACTCGCGGGGACACGTACGATCACTGTGATGGCCGAAAAAAATCCGTTTCCGCTAGCAGCGCGTTTTGAATTTCGCGATGGCGCCCTCCCTTATGCGCGCGTCAATCTCAAACTCAGCGAAAGTACGCTGGTGCGCGTGGTGGTTGAAGCCGGAACGCGCGTGTATCAACACTCGCGCGAAATTAAAGTCACTGCCGGTGGCTGCGGAAACTGATCATGTCGATTCGGATCCGCGCCGTACTCAAACCCGAATACACCGACGTTCGCGTGTTGGTCTCGCACCCCATGGAAACGGGTTTGCGTCGCGACGACGCAGGCAAACTCGTACCGCTGCATTTCATACAAACCTTGGTGCTGCGCCTCAATGGACAAGTGCTGATTCAAAGTCAGCTCAGTCAGGCGGTATCGCGCAATCCGGTGTTTGCGTTTCGTCTGCGTCAAGCCAAAGTGGGCGACAAAATCGAGCTCGCCTGGACCGACAATCAAGGCGCTAGCGGTCGCGCCGATGCGCTGGTCAGCGCCAACTGAGGCTTCTTATGCAACCCACCACTCGGCGATCACGTTGGTACAAGTTTGCAGCGCTCTTACTCACACTCGCTGCGATTGGTGGGACCGGCTGGTGGTGGTGGCAAGCACGTTTGGCCGATGCCGCGCCCAAATATCGCCTCACCAAGGTCGAACGTGGGCCACTGTCTGCGGTGGTGGTGGCCAGCGGCACACTCAATGCGGTCACCACCGTACAAGTGGGCTCGCAGGTGTCGGGACAAATCAAAGAAATTCTTGCTGACTTTAATACCGCGGTAAAGAAAAACCAGATCATCGCGCGCATTGATCCGTCTAGCTTTGAACTGCGCGTCAATCAAGCGCGCGCCGATGTAGATTCGGCACAAAGCGCAGTCGCAGTCGCGCGCGCAGGTGTGGCCGCACAACGCGCTGAACTGGGCCGCGTGCGCGTCAATCTTGCCGATGCCCAGCGCGATGCCGAACGCAAAAAAATGCTGGTTGATAAAAATTTTATTTCGCCCTCAGAAGCAGATAAAGCACGCACCTTATTTGAAGCAACGCGCGAGCAACTGCTGTCTGCCGAAGCACAACTCAAGGTCACCGAAGCGCAAGTCGATAGCGCCATCGCCACAGTCAAACAACGCGAAGCCTTGCTAAAGCAAGCGATCGTTGATTTAGAGCGTACGGTCATTCGTGCCCCGGTCGATGGCACGGTGATTTTGCGTAACGTCGATGCCGGGCAAACCGTCGCGGCCAGTTTGCAAGCACCGGTGCTCTTTACCATTGCGCAAGATCTGCGCGACATGCAAGTCGAAGCCGCCATTGATGAAGCCGATGTCGGGCGTCTGCGTTTAGGACAAGCCACTAACTTTACGGTGGATGCATTTCCTCGACGTAATTTCAGTGGCGAGATTCGCCAAATACGTAAAGCTCCGCAGAACGTACAAAACGTCATCAGCTATGTGGTGGTGATCTCCGCAAATAATACGGACTTAGCGTTACTCCCCGGAATGACCGCCAACGTGCGCATTGTGGTCGATCAACGCGAAAGCGTGCTCAAAGTGGCCAACGCCGCGTTACGTTTTCGACCTGCTGGCGCCGAAGCCCCGACTAAATCGGCAGAAGCCACGAAAGGTGAGGCTAGCGCATCTGGCGGCGGTGGTGGTGGCGCGCAAGCGGCACAAGCATTTCGGCAACGCATCTTCACCGAACTCAAACCAGACGACACACAAAAAACCAAGCTCGAGCAAATTTTTGACGACACACGCAGCAAAATGGGTGCAGCACGCGAAGTGGCGGATGAAACTGAACGACGCAAACAAATTGAACGCATCCGGGCTGAATCGCGTACGCGCATTACAGAGATTCTGACGCCCGAACAAAAACCGATTTACGAACGGATCGTCGCCGAATCCGGTGGGCGTGGTGGCGTATCCGGTGCGGGTCGCTTATGGGTACGCATCGCGGGTGGCGCACCCAAAGCAATCGATGTGCGTACGGGCCTCACCGATGGCGTCAGCACCGAAATTTCAGGCGAAGGCATTGAAGAAGGCCTCGAGGTCATTCTCGGCACTGGAATGGGTGGCGCGGATAACGCGCAGAAAAAAGGGGCCAGTACGCCCGGACCGCGTTTGTTCTAACACCACACAACGCCACATCACCCATGCCCGTTCTGATCCGCACACGCGCACTGAGTAAGGTGTATCACGTCGGTGATAACGTGATTCACGCGCTACGCGAAGTCAGCATCGATATCCAGCAAGGTGAGCTGGTGGCCATCATGGGTCCATCGGGTTCGGGTAAATCAACCTTAATGAATGTACTTGGTTGTTTAGATCGACCCAGTAGCGGCAGTTATGCGCTTGGCGATCGTGAAGTCTCCGATCTGGATGCGGACGCATTGGCCGAAGTACGCAACCGTGGCATCGGTTTTGTGTTTCAGAGTTTTAACTTATTACCGCGCACCAGTGCGCTTGAAAACGTCGAACTACCGTTGGTGTATGCCGGTATAGATACGCGCGCGCGACAACAACGCGCCCACAGCATGCTCGAGCGTGTTGGTCTGGGCGCTCGGACTGACCATCAACCGGCGCAACTCTCAGGGGGTCAACAACAACGCGTGGCGATTGCGCGCGCGCTGGTCACCAACCCGCTGCTGATTCTTGCCGATGAACCGACGGGGGCATTAGATTCACGCACGAGCCTTGAAATCATGGCGTTGTTTCAAACGCTCAATCGCGAAGGGATGACCATTATTTTGGTCACGCATGAACCCGATGTGGCGCGCTTTGCAGGTCGGATTTTGCGTTTTTTGGATGGTGCACTCGTCGAAGACACAATCAACCCACAACCCGACGACGCCCATCAATTGCTCGCGGCCTTACCACCGGTCAACACCCTCCCCTTGAGTAGTGGGACGGATAAAAATGCATCATCCTCGACGGTGGGATCTGCATGAACGCGATTGGCTTATTACGCGTTGCGCTACGCGCACTGGCCATCAATAAATTACGCAGCATCCTCACCATGCTCGGCATCATTATTGGGGTGGGTGCGGTGATCGTGATGATTGCGGTTGGCGCAGGTGCCCAGGCGAAGGTCGATGAACAAATTCGTGCCCTGGGTTCCAATTTGTTACTCATTATGTCGGGTGCAACCACTTCGGGTGGGGTACGCATGGGCTTTGGATCTAACTTCACGTTATCAGAGGACGACGCGCTAGCGCTAAACCGTGAACTCCCCGAAATCATCGCTGCGCCTGCCTTACGCGGTACATCGCAAGTTGTCTGGGGGAATACCAATTGGTCAACCGTATTGTTTGGCGTGACTGCCGAATACTTTGAAGTACGTCAATGGCCAGTGGTGCGTGGCCGCGAATTTGAACCCAGCGATTTATTGGCCGCCACCAAGGTCTGCATCATTGGTCAAACTGTGGCACGCCAACTGTTTGGCGATGCGGATCCAATTGATCAGGTCATTCGCATAAAACGTGTCCCGTTTACCGTCATCGGGGTACTCGAAAACAAAGGCCAAAGCCTGATGGGTACCGATCAAGACGATTTAATCGTGATGCCAATTAGTACCGCACGTAAACGCGTACTTGGTGGCAACCAAGCCAAACAACGCAGCGTTGGCACGATCTGGGTCAAAGTGCGTGAGGACGAAGACGCCAAACGTGTCGAAGACAGCGTACGTCAGTTGCTACGTCAACGCCATCGCTTACAAAGCGGGCAAGACGACGATTTTTCGTTGCGTAATTTGTCCGAGGTAATGGCCGCACAAGAAGCCTCGAGCCGCGTGCTCGCCATCTTGCTGGCTGCGGTGGCCTCGGTGTCGTTGATTGTGGGCGGCATTGGCATCATGAACATCATGTTGGTATCCGTCACCGAGCGCACACGCGAAATTGGTTTACGCATGGCCTTGGGTGCACGCACCCGCGATATCTTGGGACAATTTTTAGTCGAAGCAATTACGCTGTCGTTGCTCGGCGGTCTGATTGGGATTGTGATTGGTGTGGCCACATCACTAGCAATTGGGGAATGGGCGGGTTGGCGCATTCAACTTTCACCTGAATCGATTGTGCTTGCCGGCACATTTGCGTTTGCGATCGGCGTATTTTTTGGTTTTTATCCCGCTCGTAAAGCAGCCAAACTACATCCGGTTGAAGCGCTCCGCTTTGAATAAGCTGCGTGATCGATAAGCTGCGTGATCGATAAGCTGCGTGATCGATAAGCTGCGTGATCTAAGCGACCCCTACGTCGCGTTTGTTTTTTAAAAAACAAACACAACACTATTTGTTTAGATCTAAATTTTTTTGTAAAAGAAATTCAAAATTATGTTTTTTTTGATTAATCGAAATCAAAAAAACAATTCTCGTGGTTACACTGGCCCGCAACCTGATGAACAACAGTTGCGATGTATTCACGACAGCCCCTAGGCCGAGTTGATCAAGTCGCAAATCATTCGGGTCCGGTGGTCCACCTAAAAAACTTAATGATGCAGTGACTCAACTCAGCCCAGGAGAAACAACATGAAGACAAGTATGAAAACAAAAAATCAACGCGGCTTTACGCTGATCGAACTCATGATTGTGGTTGCTATCATCGGCATTCTCGCCGCAGTAGCACTACCTGCTTATCAAGACTACACGACAAGAGCGCGAGTGACGGAAGGTCTTAGTTTAGCGCGCGGCGCAAAGCTCGCTGTGGAGGAATATATCGTTACAAATGGGGGCACACTTCCAGCCGCTGCAACGAATGTAAACTACACAGCACCCACCACGACCACCACGAATAGTGTTAACACAATCGCAATAGGAACTAATGGGGTGATCACAGTAAGCTACAGAACAAACACTTTACCATCGATTACTAACACAATGATTATGACACCGACCGTACAAACAACCGGCACAAATGTAACATGGGCATGTGCCCCGGCAGCCTCAAATCCCATCCCTGCTAAATTTGTCCCTGCGTCCT
>CANIIA010000028.1 GCA_947467435.1 Betaproteobacteria bacterium | reverse complement strand
ATTGGGTAAACGCGTTGACTACTCGGGTCGTTCGGTCATCGTGGTGGGTCCGCAACTCAAGCTGCATCAATGCGGTTTGCCAAAGAAAATGGCGCTCGAGTTGTTTAAGCCGTTCATCTTCAACAAACTTGAATTGCTTGGGTTGGCAACAACCATCAAAGCTGCCAAGCGTTTAGTCGAACAAGAAGTGCCCGAGGTGTGGGACATTCTCGAAGATGTGATTCGTGAACATCCGGTCATGCTCAACCGCGCACCGACCTTGCATCGATTGGGTATCCAGGCGTTTGAGCCCGTGCTGATTGAAGGTAAAGCCATTCAATTGCATCCGTTAGTTTGTGCGGCCTTCAACGCCGACTTCGACGGTGACCAGATGGCGGTTCACGTGCCCTTGTCACTCGAAGCACAAATGGAAGCACGCACCTTGATGCTCGCTTCGAACAACGTGCTCTCGCCAGCCAACGGTGAACCGATCATCGTTCCCTCGCAAGACATCGTGTTGGGTCTGTACTACGGCACACGCATGCGCGTGAATGCCAACGGTGAGGGCATGGCGTTTTCTAACTTGGCAGAAGTCTCGCGTGCCTACGAAGGTCGTCAGGTGGATCTGAATGCCCGTGTTTGGGTACGTATCCGCGAAGTGCACGTCGAAGCCAACGGTGAGCATACCGAGCGCGTCACACGCTACGAAACAACGGTGGGTCGCGCGTTGTTATCCGAAATTCTGCCGCCCGGATTGCCGTTCCCGTTAATTAACAAATCGCTCAAAAAGAAAGAAATCTCACGTCTGATCAACGCGTCATTCCGTCGCTGTGGTTTGCGTGAAACGGTGATTTTTGCCGACAAGTTGATGCAAGCCGGATTCACCATGGCGACACGCGCAGGCATTTCGTTCGGCGTGCAAGACATGTTGATTCCGACCGTCAAGCAGGACTTGATCGGTGCGGCCGAAACCGAAGTCGAAGAAATCGAAGCCCAATACACCTCCGGTCTGGTCACCGTGGGTGAGCGCTACAACAAAGTGGTGGATATCTGGTCACGTTGTGGTGAGCAAGTGGGTAAGGCGATGATGGATCAACTCGGCACCGAGCCTGTTGTTGATCACAACGGTAAAAAAACCACGCAAGAATCATTCAACTCGATTTACATGATGGCGGATTCGGGTGCGCGTGGATCGGCGGCGCAGATTCGTCAGCTGGCCGGAATGCGCGGCCTGATGGCCAAGCCCGATGGCTCGATTATTGAGACACCGATCACGGCAAACTTCCGCGAAGGTTTGAATGTGTTGCAGTACTTCATTTCTACGCACGGTGCGCGTAAGGGTCTTGCCGATACCGCCTTGAAGACAGCGAACTCGGGTTATCTCACGCGTCGCTTAGTCGATGTGACCCAAGATTTAGTGGTCACCGAAGATGATTGCGGCACAGATAACGGCGTATCCATGAAAGCCTTGGTTGAGGGCGGTGAAGTCGTCGAAGCGCTCCGTGAACGTATTTTGGGCCGTGTTTTGGCAACTGAACTCTTGCATCCTGAAACGCAAGACGTGCTGTTCCCTGCGGGCATCTTGATTGAAGAAGATCATGTCGATCGTATCGATGAGTTGGGTGTGGATGAGGTGAAAGTCCGCACACCGCTTACATGCGACACGCGTTGGGGTCTGTGTGCCAAGTGTTACGGCCGCGATCTTGGCCGTGGCTCATTGGTCAATGTCGGTGAGGCCGTGGGTGTCATTGCTGCGCAATCGATTGGTGAACCAGGCACACAGCTCACCATGCGCACGTTCCACATCGGCGGTGCGGCGTCACGAAACGCAGTCGCAAGTCAGATCGAAGCAAAATCTAACGGTACGGTGCGATTTACGCCGCTGATGCGTTATGTCACCAACGCCAAAGGCGAAAAAATCGTCATCTCGCGTTCAGGCGAAGCCATCATCACCGATGACAAAGGTGGTGAGCGCGAACGCCATAAAGTGCCTTACGGCGCGACCTTGCTTGCTTCGGATGGCACGGTCGTGAAAGCCGGCGCACAACTCGCTGCATGGGAACCGCATACCCGGCCGATTGTTTCTGAGTACGGCGGTACCGTACGTCTTGAGAACGTCGAAGAAGGCGTGACCGTGGCGAAACAAGTGGACGACGTGACTGGCTTGTCTACGCTGGTGGTGATTGATCCAAAACGTCGCTCGACCACGACCGCTAAGGGCGTGCGCCCAACGGTGAAGCTCCTCAACGAAAGCGGCGACGAAGTGCGCATCGCCGGCACCGATCATCCGGTGAATATCACCTTCCAAGTGGGTGCGGTGATTGCGGTACGAGATGGCCAACAAGTGCATGTGGGTGAAGTGCTTGCGCGTATCCCGACTGAATCGCAAAAAACACGTGACATCACCGGCGGTCTGCCGCGTGTGGCAGAACTGTTTGAAGCGCGTTCACCCAAAGATGCCGGCATGTTGGCTGAAGTCACCGGCACCACCTCATTTGGTAAAGACACCAAGGGTAAGCAGCGTTTGGTCATCACCGACCTCGATGGCGTACAACACGAGTACTTGATCCCCAAAGACAAGCACGTATTGGTGCACGACGGTCAAGTGGTGAACAAAGGCGAGATGATCGTCGACGGTCCAGTCGATCCGCACGATCAGCTGCGTTTATTGGGTGTCGAGGCCTTGGCCCGCTACATCATTGACGAAGTACAAGACGTGTATCGCTTGCAGGGTGTGAAGATCAACGACAAGCACATCGAAGTTATCGTGCGTCAGATGTTGCGTCGTGTGGTCATTACCGATCCGGGCGAAACCAGCTTTATTCGTGAAGAGCAGGCCGAACGTGCCGATGTACTCGGGGAAAATGAAAAAGCTGCGAAGGCAGGCAAAAAACCCGCCGTCTACGCTTTCATGCTCCTCGGCATTACCAAGGCTTCGCTCTCGACCGATTCGTTTATCTCCGCAGCGTCTTTCCAAGAGACCACGCGTGTGTTGACCGAAGCGGCCATCATGGGCAAGCGCGATCCATTGCGCGGTCTCAAAGAGAACGTGATTGTGGGTCGGTTGATTCCGGCAGGCACAGGCATGGCGTATCACTCGGTGCGTCGTCAGCAGTCAGCAGAAGTGCCTGCAGTCGAATTGGCGCCGGCAGGCGAAGCTGCAGCACCCTCAGTCGAGGTGGCTGCGCAGTAACACTTCGTTGATCGCAATACCGAAGTTAACAGGGCCGCATTTGCGGCCCTGTTTTTTTTGTAGCGTGAATTTTATTGATGTGGTGTTTGTTTCGCGGCGCCACTGAACCCCGGCACGATCACGACCTTGCCTTTGACTCGACGATCCGCCATCAGCTGCATCGCCTGAGCGGCGCGCTCGAGTGGAAATGTTTGCGATACGTGTGGCTTGATCTTGCCCTCGCGATACCAAGTGCTGATTTGTTGAATGCCTAGTGCGAAAGCTTGCGGTTCTTGCTTAGCCCAATCACCCCAAAAAACGCCGACCACCGAACAACCTTTGAGTAACGGGAGATTGGCAGGAATTTTTGGAATTTCACCGGCGGCAAATCCCACCACCAACAATCGACCGCGCCACGCACAACAACGCAAGGCTTGCTCTGTGTAGTCACCACCAACGGGGTCATACACAACATCGACACCACGGCCATGGGTAAGCGCTTTCACACGATCACGTAAATTCTCTGTTTGATAATTAATGAGCGCATCCGCACCGTGTTGCTGACACACCGCGAGTTTTTCATCGCTCGATGCGCAGGCAATCACACGTGCCCCCAACGCTTTACCAATTTCAATCGCTGCAATGCCCACGCCACCTGCAGCGCCGAGCACGAGGAGCGTCTCGCCAGCCTTGAGTTGCCCGCGATCACGGAGCGCGTGATCAGAGGTGCCATAGGTCAATACAAAAGCAGCGGCACTTTCAAAGTCCATGCCTAGAGGAATTGGCGAGCAACGCGTTGCTTCGGTTTTGACTTCTTCTGCAAACGCACCATAGGTTGTGAAGGCGACGATCCGATCACCAGGTTGCACGTTGGTGACCCCATCGCCCACACTTTTGATCACACCAGCAACCTCACTTCCCGGAGAAAACGGTAAGGGCGGTTTGAACTGATATTTATTTTGGATGATCAGTACATCCGGAAAATTAACGCTAGCCGCTTTAACCGTGATGACCACTTCACCTGGCCCTGCAATCGGCTCAGGTACGTTGGCCATCTCTAAGGTATCGGGGGGTCCAAATTGTTTGCACAACACTGCTTTCATTGCGTCGCCCTACTCAGGTTTAACACCGGCATCCTGAACCAGACGCGTCCAACGCGCACGGTCAAGGCGTATCTTTTCAGCGGTTGCATCCGGCCCGATGGCCGTGGTGATGTAACCAGCAGGATCAAACTTATGACGAATTTCAGGCAGGCGTGCGGATTTTTCTAGTTCTGCGTAAACGCGGTCAACGATCCCGCGTGGTGTACCGGCAGGCGCGAAAAAACCAAACCAAGTCGATGATTCAAACTCGGGTAAGCCTTGTTCACGCACAGTGGGCACCTCAGCCAGTGCAGCGACGCGTTCGGTGGTGCCGACTGCAACCGCACGAAGCTTACCTGCACGCACATGGGTAATGCCGGGTGCCGGTTGATCGATAAGAATCGGCACTTGACCACCCAATACATCCGACACGGCACCTGCGCTGCCTTTGTAGCCGATGTGTTGCAACTCAATATGAGCCAGTCGATTTAATAACAACCCAGCCAGATGCCCAGAGGAACCAGCGCCAGAGGACGCGTAAAACGCTTTATCTGGATTGGCTTTGGCCCATTGGATTAGTTCGGTGATCGTTCGAATCGGTGCTTGCGGATGCACCATGATGTAATTGGGTGAAATCAGCGTAATACCAACGGGTGAAAAATCTTTTTCTGCATCGTATTTGCGCTCTTTGAAAAACAGCGGATTTAAAATAAATATCTGCGGTGAGCCCACCAAGAAGGTGTAACCATCGGGCGCAGCTTTTGCGACTTCGGCTGCACCAATCATCGCTGAACCGCCGGGTTTGTTTTCAACCACTACCGATTGACCGAATGCCTCCTGGAGTTTTTGTCCAAACGCGCGGCCGTTTAAGTCGGTGGATCCACCGGGGCCATAGGGCACTATCAACCGAATGGGTTTACTTGGCCAAGATTGCGCGATCGCGCTAGAAAATAAACAGCAGCCGCACAGTAACAGTGTCGCGTACCGTACAAGCTGACCGAAGACTGAGCTGAAGCGAGGTGACGCAAACCGATGCATACACGATCCCCCTCAAACAAGTGATTCACGTCATCGAGTAACGTGTAGATCACTGTACCTTGATGTCGGTGGAGTGCGCCATGCGCAACGCAGCAAAAAATTTCACTGCGTCGTGATCACATGCGATCGGGTCTGCCTTACTCGGCTTGAATATTGGCTGCGCGCACCATTTCACCAGCGAGTTCGGTTTCTGCGCGAATCGCTGCGGCAAACGCGGCAGGCGTATTGGCAACAAGTTCAAAACCACGACCGGTGATATGCCGCTCGACAAAATCAGGGCGGCGCGCCACGCTGGCAAAGTCGCGCTGTAAACGATCAATCAATGCCGGTGTCATTCCACCAGGTGCAAATACACCCAGCCACACCGAAGCTAACGCGTAGGGGTAACCCGCTTCAGCCACGGTGGGTATGTCGGTAAATCCCGTGGCGCGTCGTTCGGAGGCTACCGCCAGTGCTTTGAGTTTGCCGGCCTTAATCAGTGCACCGGCTTGTGCAGCACTCGCGACGCATAGCTGCACCTCACCAGCCACCACCGCGGTGGTCGCTTGTGCGATGCCTTTGTAAGGCACATGCAGTAAGCGCACGTTTTCACGTTTGCCGATCGTTTCAAATAACAATTGCGGTTGCGAACCATTACCAAACGATGCGTACGGAATCTTACCGGGCTCGCGCCGTGCGAGTTCGACCAGCTCGCGTAATGTGTTTGCAGGAAACGCGGGGTGCGCAAAAATAAACTGACCACCTTGTGCAAGCATTGTCACTGGGACGATACTTTTATCTGGGTCGTACGGTAATTTTTTAAATAAGAAACGATTGCCAACAACGGTTGGATTCACCGTGAGTAACAATGTATGTCCATCGGGAGGTGCAGCAGCAGCGCGCTCAGTGCCAATCACAGAACCGGCACCACCAATATTTTCAACGACCACTGGTTGATTCCATAAGACCGACATTTCTGGCGCAATCGCACGTGCCATGACATCGATCGTGCCCCCGGGTGGATACGGCACGATAAACCGAATCGGTTTAGACGGAAATGGTTGCGCGCATAACGTACCGCTAAAGACCAGTAGCAACGCAGTAAACAACGTAGAAATACGTCGACGTAAATCCATGTGTCGCTCCAATTCAATATTCTTCAGTTAACGGTGAAGGGTATGTGTGGATGTTGAAGCTTGAATACGTCTAAGGGGTCGGGCTGGGTTGCGTGTAGGTCACGGCGCGTGACGCACTAGTCCTAGCGTTTGCATCACCGGTTCATCGGTGACGCGAAATAACACGGCATCGGTCTTGGCCACATGAAGATGCTCACGCCAAGCCGGTGCGGCAATGACATCACCGCGTTGCCATGCAAAGCGTTGTCCATCAATTACGCTATGACCTTCACCATGCAATACGGTGTAGATGTTGTTGGTGGTGTCTTTTTGCGACTGTGTTTGCGTGCCGCGATCGAGTTGCCACATATGTAATCCGATGGTGGGCATCGCTGGATCGCCGAGTGCGACGCGTCGTACGCCACGTGCGTCTGGGCGCACTGCGGCTAACCGCTGTTCGGTGTCGCGCCAAGCAAACACCAACGGTGAATCGCGTCCGGTTGTTTGTGCTGTTTCAATCCAGTCAGGATGCGTTTCAAAAAAAATCGGCTCGAGCAATTGCACCAAAGGTACGTCTAAATAATCCACCCACACCGAGGGTCGATCACCGTCGTGACCATGTCCATGCCAACGCCAATTGGGTGTGAGTAGTACATCGCCTTCACGCATGGGCAGTCGCATCCCATCGACGGTGGTGTAGGCGCCGTTGCCTGAATCAAGCACTAAGCGCAGTGCGTTCGGCGTATGCCGGTGTGAGCGTGCGGTTTCACCGGGCAAAATGGCTTGATAGGCCACCACCAGTGTGCGCAAGGTGGCGTAGGTGTTACCCGGAATGGGGTTATACAAAATTAAATTACGTCGCTCGGCTTGTGCGGGTGAGATCAACGGTCCTGCGGCTTGAAACGCCGCCAATGCATCGGCATATCGCCATGCGTAGGGCACAAACAGTTGCTTGGGTGTTGGCCACATCGCCGGTTCGGGTTTATTCCAGCCCGCACCAATCGCGCGTTTGGCTAGCAACGGGTACAGCGCTTCGAGTGTATTCGCTTGGACTAAATCATCAGCCGGATTCATGGACGTTGTTCCTTCGACAATGCACCGCGTGCGGTATCAAGAATATGCCTTGCGTGGACAGGCGGTGTTTGGCTACGCCAAGCCACGTGGCCATCCGGGCGGATGAATACATATCGATATGCATATAACGCGCTCGCTTGCGGATCTTGAATGCGATGTTCGGTATACGGCATGCCAATGGCTTGGGCGGCGCTTGCAAAGGGCAGTGGTGTATCGGATCGATCAAAGCGCAATAACGCCATGCCCTCGCGTGGCACCAAATCAAGTGTCGAGTGACCCGGGCTGAGCCAACAATGCGGCGCACGGTGCCCAGGTCGTGAGGTTGGTACGTACATTTGTGGTGTATCAGGGGGCGGTGGTGTGTCATCTGGCACGATGATCGGAGAGTGTTCGTAGCGATAACCTAAATGCATGCCACTGGCTGACCAAGTTTTCTTTTGACCTTGCACGCGCGTGGCGACGTCTTGACGCAAGGCATCACCGGCCGCAGTGTCTGCTTCGATTTCTTTGGGCAGTTGCATGAGCCCGGAGACCTTATCGAAGTTGCCCGCAGCTTCGGTGGTATTACGAACGCCGATGGGTTGTCGTTCGATGGCGTAACTCTCGAGTAGCGTGTCACCGCCCCAACCGGCTTGCAGTGCGGCGAGTTTCCAACCCAAGTCGGCAGCATCACCAATGGCGGTATTCATGCCAAAGCCACCGGTTGGATTAAATAAATGTGCCGCATCACCACATAAAAACACGCGGCCGTGTTGATAACGTTCAGCCACCACTTGATAACCGGTCCATGGTTGGACCGACAAAATATCGAGTGGTAAATCACCGCCCACGGCTTGGCGAATTTGTTCGCGCGGATCTTGCGGATCGTCTTCACGTACAAAGTAACGGTTGTAGGTCCAATATTCATTTCCATCGACGGCGATAAACACGCCGCGGCAATCGGGCGCCAGAGTCCAAAGTAACGTGCCACGTCCGCACGGATGTGCTTTGGTAAATCCAGGCGAGCGAAAATAAATACCTAAGTTACGTGCAAGTGCACCGCGCCCAGTAAATTGAATGCCCAAACGTTGACGCACCACGCTGCGCCCGCCATCACAACCCACCAGATGCGCGGCGCGCACAGTTTCAAGTGCACCGCTTTGCGTGTGTTGAATTTGCGCAGTTACTCCATCGGCATCTTGCGTAAACGATTGCAGTTGCCAGTGATGACGAATTTGTACTTTGTCATGCGAGGCAGCAAACGCACAGATCACCGGTTCGAGATAGTTTTGTCCGATCTGCGTTTTGAAATACGGTGACCAATCCACATCAGGTAGGCTGGCGCGTAGGGCATCTGTCGGCGCCATAAAATCTGCCGAGCTGGTCAGAGAAAAACGATGAATTTCATGTCCACGTAAACGCGTGGTGAAAATCACATCAATCGGATAATCGGGGGGTAAGCTCGCCTGTAGCACTTGATCGGCTAAACCCCAGCGCCGAAAAATTTCCATGCTACGTTGGCCTGCCATGTTGGCGCGTGGGTGTGGGTTCTGACCATCGCCTTGATCGATCAAGATGCACGCGCCACCACGCCAACCGATTTCTGCAGCAAGCGTCGCGCCCGCTGGTCCACCACCAACAATCAGAACAGGGGTTTCGATCACAGAAAAATCAATCCACGCGCGCGCCAGAATCGCGCACCAGTCGGCCCCACTTTTCGCGGTCTTCACGCGCAAGTGTTGCAAACTGCTCGGGGCTCATCGGTTGAGGCGTGGCACCTAACACGGCCAGTCGTTCGCGAATTTCGGGGAGCGCCAATGCTTTGTTGGTATCGGTATTGAGTCGGGTGATCGCCTCGCGTGGTGTACCGGTGGGCACCGCAATCCCAAACCAAGCGCGGGTATCAAAGTTAGCGAGTCCTGCCTCGGGCATCGAGGGCACGTCAGGCAAAGCCGCAGAACGCTCGGTGCCTGCAATCGCAATCGGTTTTAATCGTCCTGCACGGACGTGTGGTGCGGCACTCACCATGATGGCAAACATCATTTGTACTTGGCCACCCACCAGATCCGCAAACGCAGGTGCATCGCCTTTGTAGGGCACATGTGTGATCTCTACGCCGGTGCGTTGACGAAACATTTCGGCAGCTAAATGACTGGAATTACCACTGCCAGGTGAGGCGTAATTCACTTTACCTGGATTGGCTTTGAGATAAGCCACCAGTTCGGTCAGGTTGTTTGCAGGCACTGATGGATGTACTACCAAAATATTTGGCACGTACGAAATAAACGCGACAGGTGTGAGGTCACGTCCGGCATCAAACGCTAAGTTGCGATACAACGACGGATTAATTGCCGCGGTGGCCGTGGCGATCATCACCATGGTGTGGCCATCAGCGGGGGCGCGTACGGCGGCTTCTAAACCGATATTGCCACCCGCGCCCGCACGGTTATCAATCACCACGGGTTGACCCAAACTTTCGCTGAGCTTTTGCGCTAAAGAACGTGCCAACGTATCGGTGGCACCGCCTGGAGGAAACGGCACGATAAAGCGTAACGAACGTGCAGGAAAGCTCTGCGCTTGGCTGACACTCGCAATGCCAAGTGTGCTAATCAGGCAAGCGCTGCAAAGCGTATGCAGGTAGCGCGTGATCCAGTAGCGAAAAAAAGAGAGCGCCATAAAAGACTCCGCAAAAGGGTGGCGATTAGGCTGCGCGAATATACGCAGGAAGAGAGGCTGACCAGGCGAGCGTCAGATCGGCCACGCGCTCGATGAGTTCGGGCTGACCTTTTAAGTAGTGATTGCCTTTGTTGATGCGATGAAATGTTTCGCGTGTTGTTCTGCCCCGACTGGTGATGGCGGCTGACCATTCGCGAATATCACTCGGAAACACAGCGGCATCGGCGGTGTATTCCAAATGCAATACCGGCACACTGGTTTGCGCTAAGTTGGTGGGACCATCGGCACGCGACTCAAGAGACCATTGCGATAGCCATGCGGTCAGACTCGTGAAGCGACCTAAATTACTGACGCCCGAATTCATCTGACGTGGATCATCGCCACGATTACCACCGGGTTGCCGGTCGTTGGCATCGAGCGATAAATCAATAAAGCGCGGATCAGCGTAGGTGCGATATACCAAAAACGGTTCATCACGCGGACCGTGCGGCAAGCTGCGTAAAAACATTAGTCGCGCTTTGACTTGCGCGGTAATGCGTTCGCTGCGTTGACGCTGAACGGCACGAATACGCGCCACAAAGTCGGCACTAAACGGTGGCGCGTTACGGGCATCGTAAATATCGAGTGCCGGATCGCACGACAACGGATCGCGCTCATCCGTGAGTGATGCATCTAGCCAATTGAGGAGTAAACGTGAACGTCCGATGTGTCCGGCCATCAGCGCAATCCCATCGGCGGGTGGAAGTTCTTCGGGGGTGATGTGTAAAGGATCGCCTGCGGGGGTATCTTTTAAGGTGAGCTGTTCTGCTTGCGCTTGATAAAACGACATCAGCGCTGCACCGCCTGAGTTACCAATCAAGATCACGCGATCGTAGTGTTGACGTAGATAAGCCACGCCTGCGCCAAGATCTTGCAGCACGCGCTCCATGATCAACACGCTGTCATTGCCCACATAACGCGAGTTCAGTGCGAGCAAACCGATCTCGCGCTGCGCGAACGGCTCGAGTAAGTAATGGCCCATAAAATTACTGGTGGGATGCATGACGATGGCACCAATGCGCCCACGCTTTGGTCCGGCTAAGGCGCCGTACACGCGTGGCCGATTCATCTGCAAGCCCGACTGACTTTCCATCGCCACACCGGGGGCGACATCGAGCGCGATGAGTTCGAGTCCGTGCATGAATACGCGCGCTACTTCTTTTCGTGCGCTAAACGGGCAAGGCGTTCGATGCGTGTGGCCATGATACGTTGGGCCTCATGATATTTTTTTTGCATGTCCTCCAACGGTGCTGTGCGGCACGCCAACTCAAGACGAATGCCGTTGGGATCAAAAAAATAAATCGACTTAAACCATTTGTGATCGACCACGCCAAGCACATCGACCTTATGTTCAAGCAATCGCGCTTTTGCAGTCTCGAGCGCATCGACGCTATCGACTTCGAGCGCTAAGTGATTCACCCAATCGGGCGTGTTTGGATCGTGGGTATAACCCTGCCCATCGAGAAGATCAAAAAACGCGAGATACGAGCCATCCGCGAGTTCGTAAAAGAAGTGGTAGTACGGACAAAACTCGCCTGTGCTTGGTACATGATCGTGCGTGACGGCTGCTGCCAGTGGTAGGCCGAGGACTTGTTCGTAGAAGTGTTGTGTTTCTGCAGCGTCGCGACAACGAAACGCCCAATGATGTAAACCGTGAATACGTGCATACCCTTCGCGTGTAGCGGTGTTGGCCACCGGTTGTCGTAAGGCAATGGCTGACTCGGTCATCGCGCGCTCCTGGTTGAGATCGAGTGAAGGTCCTGGTCTTACAGCGTGGCCGCGGTACCTAACACCGCCACGGCTTGACTCGATGCAGAGGTGCCACCATTGCCATTCACCACGCAGGTTTGTGCATTGGGCACTTGTCGTTCACCGGCCACGCCTTGTAGTTGACGCACGCCTTCGACCACTGCAAACGCGCCATACATATTTGGGTGCACACACGATAACCCCCCCCCGTTGGTGTTCACGGGCAAGCGTCCACCCGGCGCAATGCCGCCATCGGACACAAACGCCCCACCCTCGCCCTTGGCACAAAAGCCTAAATCTTCTAGCGCAAGAATCGTGTTGATGGTGAAGGCGTCATAAATTTGCGCCATCTGCATGTCTTTTGCTCCGAGCCCAGCCATGGCATAGGCACGTGGTGCGGCAAGCGCGGTGGGTGTGACTGTGCAATCAGGCATTTCGGCCACCGAGCGATGCGTGGCTGCTGTCGCGGTGCCTAAGATGTACACCGGTTTTTTCTTTAAGTCTTTCGCACGTTCGGCGCGCACCATCACAAACGCCGCGCCACCATCGGTGACCAAACAGCAATCGTGTACTGAAAATGGGTCGGAGAACATGCGCGCTTTCACCACATCCTCAATGGAGAGCGGATCGCGTGCAAAGGCCTCTGGATTACGTTGCGCCCACTTGCGTGCCGCCACAGCCACTTCAGCAAGATGACGACGTGTGGTGCCGTATTGATGCATGTGACGCGCCGCAATTAAGGCATAAGACGAGGGCGGATTCACTGGGGCGTAAGGTGCTTCCCACGGATTCGGATCGAGCATCATGCGTGCCCGACCACGCTCTTTACGCGCAAACGTTGCGGTGCGTTGATTGTTGCCGTAACAGACCAAGACCGCGTTGCACTGCCCAGAAGCCAGCGCAAACATCGACGGCAGTAAATGCGACACAAACGCTGAGCCACCAATGTTGGTGCTCTCGATGTAACTGGGTCGCAAGCGCAAGGCCTCGACGATATTGAGTGGCCACATCGCTGAATCGAGGTTGGCGGTGGCCAGCCCATCGATGTCTTGCATGCTGAGACCGGCGTCGGCAACCGCGCGGTGCGCTGCAGCACTTAGAAGTTCGGTCGCGCTCCAGCCCGGGGACTCACCACCACCAAAAGTGCCTGTACCGACGATCGCGATTTTGCCGCGTAGCTCTTGCAGTTTCATTGCCGCATCCTTGTCTCAAACATTAAGCGGGGCATCCCCGAGGCACTGCGCGCACCAGCTTTGCCGGCGCGCAACACATGGACTGATCCTAGACCAGTGTGTGACTTGCGAACAGCCTGCGGTTCACAATCCACACCATGCCAAAATGCGGTTCTGTTGGAGGAGGTCTATGTCGATGAAACCTGCGGTGCCGTTAAAACTACGTGGCCTGCGTGTGCGTGCGGTGATGGCACCCATGCGTTTGCCCTTGCACACCGCCAGCGGCGCGATCGAACGTGCGGCCTTGGTGCTGATCGATTTGCAGACCGATAGCGCAGTCACCGGACGTGCCTACCTGTTTGCCATTGCCCCGGCGCATATCAAACCTTTAGTGGCCTTGGTTGAGGCGATGGGCGCGCTGTTGCAAGGCGATGCACTCGTCCCCTTTGAAATAGAAAAAAAGCTACGTCAAAAATACGCCTTACTCGGGGTGCATAACCTGGTGTTATTTGCCATGAGCGGTATTGATATGGCGGCGTGGGACGCCTACGCCCAAGCGCGCGGCGAACCCTTGGTGCGCTTGCTGGGTGGACAAGTGCAACCGATTCGCGCGTACAACTCTAAGGGCTTGGGCTTGATGCCCGTGAAGGCGTTGGCGCGCGAAGCAACGCAGCTATTGCGCGAAGGGTTTTCAGCCATCAAATTACGCTTAGGTCGCGCCGATGCGCATGATGATCTGGCGGCATTACGTGCAGTAAAAAAAGCCGTCGGTAGTGAGGTCACCTTGATGTGTGATTTCAATCAAGGACTCAGCGTCAACGAAGCGATTCGACGCGGACGTATGCTCGATGACGAGGGTGGGTTACATTGGATTGAAGAGCCAGTGCGTGCCGATGATTTTTTAGGCACTGCTCGTGTTGCGCAAGCGTTACACACACCCGTACAAATCGGTGAAAATTTTATGGGGCCTGAACAAATGGCGCAGGCGCTCGAAGCGCGCTGTTGTGATTTTGTGATGCCCGATGCGCAACGCATCGGTGGCGTCACCGGATGGATGCGTGCAGCTGCGCTAGCGCAAGCGGCAGGCTTAGAAATGAGCGCGCACTTGTTTCCAGAAATTAGCGCGCATTTACTGGCGGTGACCCCAACTGCGCATTGGCTTGAGTATGTCGATTGGGCGAATCCGATTTTGCAAACACCCATCAAGATCCGCCAAGGCTTTGCACATATGCCGGATGTACCGGGTACGGGCATTGTCTGGGATGAACAAGCGGTGAAGCGTTACGCCGTTTAATGCTTACATGCACGCTGAACAATGTCGTAATCAATCGCTGAGCAGCCGACTCGATGTTTAATCGCCACTTCCCCCACTGGCCAGCTGATTTACCCAAACAACTGACGTTGCCGCGCGCCAGCTTGTATGCAAATTTGCAGGCCAGTGCCGCGCGACATCCAGCACATACGGCCATTCATTACTATGGCCGTGATCTGAGCTATGCCGCGCTGGATCAAGCGGTCTGCGCGCTCGCTGGGTGGTTGCAACAACACGCGGGCGTGCGCCATGGGGATCGGGTGTTGTTGTACCTGCCCAATTGCCCGCAGTATGTGATCGGTTATTACGCCATTCTGCGTGCTGATGCCGTGGTGGTGCCTGTCAATCCGATGAATCGCAGCGCGGAGCTTGCGCATTATGTTGAAAATGCGCAGTCGCACGTCATTCTTTCTGCCGAAGACTTGTGGCCACAGATCGCGCCCCTGATGCATCAAGCGAACGGATTACAACATTGCGTGCTCGCCGCTTATAGCGACTACATCCACACCCAAACCGATTTGCCTCTTCCAGACGTTGTACGCGCCTCACGTGCAAGCACTGCGCCAAATGGCGCGGTGTTGTGGTCAAGCGCTTTGGCACTCGGGTGCCTGCCGCAACCACACCAAGCGGGTGTCGATGATCTGGCTGTGATGCCGTACACCTCGGGCACGACCGGTAAACCCAAGGGTTGTATGCACACGCATGGCAGTGTGCAAGCCACCGCAACGGGCGCGGGTTTGTGGCGTGCGGTGACGCCGCAAACGGTGGTGTTTGGTGTGTTGCCGATGTTTCATGTCACCGGGATGCAGGCGGGTATGAATACACCGATACAGTATGGCGCCACCAGTGTGGTGATGACGCGCTGGGACCGTGATTGCGCTGCGCAACTCATTCAACGTCAACGCATTAGTAGCTTTACTGCCATCACCACCATGATGGTCGATTTTTTATCGCATCCCCACTTAGAGCAATTTGATTTGTCGTCGCTCAAATTTTTGGGTGGAGGTGGTGCCGCGATGCCAGAGGCGCTCGCGCAAAAGTTGCATGACGTGCTCGGCTTGGATTTTGTAGAAGGCTACGGCTTATCTGAAACCATGGCGCCCACCCATGTCAATCCACCGCAGCGCCCCAAAAAACAATGCGGCGGTATTCCTTTTTTTAATACCGATGCACGCGTGTTTAATCACGATACAGCGCGTGAATGTGGTCCCAACGAGGTGGGCGAAATTATTGTGCGCGGTCCGCAAGTGTTTCGTGGATATTGGAATGATCCTAAGGCCACCGCAGCGGCTTTCATGTCATGGGATGGTGCGATGTTTTTTCGCACCGGTGATTTGGGCTATTACGATGCCGAAGGATATTTCTTCATCACCGATCGCTTAAAACGCATGATTAATGCTTCAGGATTTAAAGTGTGGCCAGCCGAAGTGGAGGCGATGCTTTATGGCCATCCAGATATTCAAGAGGCTTGCGTGATTGCTACGCGTGATGCCTATCGTGGGGAGTCAGTCACTGCCGTGGTCGTCATGAAACCTGAAGCAAGGCAGCGTTGCACCGAAGACCAATTGATCGCTTGGGCGCGCACCACGATGGCGGCGTACAAAGTGCCGCGTGTCGTGCGTTTTGTAGAGGCGTTGCCGCGCACGGGGACTGGCAAAGTGTTTTGGCGCCAATTGCAGGAAGAAGAAGATGCACGTATGGCGCAGCGAGATTCAACTTAAGGACGACGCAATATGTTGAGCATTGAGACTGTTTTAACGCGCATGCAGCGTGGCGCGCTGTTTCTACTTGTTGCCGCTTGGTTGTGTGGCGGGACGCATGCGGCCTTAGCGCAAGCGTCGTCTTATCCAAATAAACCCATACGTATCTTGATTGGTTTTCCACCGGGCTCTGGTGGCGAAACACAATTGCGATTGGTGGGGCAAAAACTCACCGAGGCTTGGGGCCAACCGGTGGTGATTGAGGCCAAACCTGGCGCGAGTGGCAACATCGCCGCCGAGTTGTTGGTGAAAGCACCGGCCGATGGCTATACGTTGTTGTATTTTCCTGCGGCGTTAGTGATTAACCCAAGCTTGTATCCCAAAGTGCCTTACGAACTGAGCAAAGATTTTTCACCGATTGCACTGCTCGGCTCGTTTCCGTTGGTGTTGGTGGTCAATCCCGCAGTCCCAGCAAAATCAGTGGCTGAACTCATTGCCTTAGCGCGCAGCAAACCAGGCACGCTGAATTACGCATCGATTGGTAACGCCAGCCCACCGCATTTAGCCGGCGAGTTATTTAATCAACTCACCGGTGTGCATCTCACGCACGTACCTTATAAAGGTTCTGCGCCTGCGCAAGCCGACTTAATCGGTGGGCAAGTACAACTCATGTTTGATACGGCGGTTTCTGCTATCCCGCATGTGAAAAGCGGACGTACCCGTGCGTTCGCGGTCACCAGTAAAGCGCGCTCGCGCTTGTTGCCTGAACTGCCCTCGTTAGATGAAGCGGGCGTAAAGGGCTATGACGTGATTGGCTGGGGTGGTGTGGTTGCCCCCGCCGGTGTACCGATGGATATCGTGATCAAGCTCAACGCCGAAATCAATAAAGCGCTCAAGCAATCCGATGTGGCAGAGCGCTTGATGGGGTTGGGTTCGGAGCCTGGGGCCATGGAGCCGGCTGCGTTTACGCGTCTGATTCAAGACGAAGCAGCCAAGTGGAAAAAGCTGGTGGTCTCTACAGGCGCAAAGCTAGATTAACCTCGGCTGCGTTAGATATCGAACTGATCGCCGTCGTTAGAAAAAGCGATGGGTCCAGAGAAATCGTTACCAATATCTGCACGCATTTCTTCAATCAATGCTGGTGTGGTTTGTCGAAAATGTGTGAGTACCATGCGTTTGACCTTGGCCCGCGCGGCGATCTTTCCGGCGGTATCCGAGCACGTGAGCGTGTATTTTCCAACGCCAGAAAAATGTGTGCCTTGTAATTCAGAGCTCGCCATATAGCAGCACTGCAAATGTAAATCCGCTTCACGTGCAACATGCACGAGCGCATCGCACATGACTGCGTCGCCACTGTAGCTAAACACCTTACCCTGGGCTTCGATACGCCAAGAGAGGCAAATCCAGCGCGATAGAAAAGTTTTTCCAAACGGCAAGCCGTGACCGTGTTCGACTCGGGTACAAGAAATCTTGAGGCCGTTTTCCTCGAGCACAACGCCTTCTTCCACTTCGGTGACGATCGCACCAATGAACGGACCAAAGGCTGTTTCACCTTCTGTCCGAAACGCGATATCGCGGTCATACACTTGCTTGGTGAGTACATCGATGATGCCTGCAGTACCTGGAGGGCCAAACACGCGTAAGGGTTTGCGGCGGCCGGCAATCCAACTGGTGATCAGGTAGTTGGCGAACTCACCAATGTGATCGACGTGATGGTGCGAAAGCAACATCAGATCGATGTCTGCAAACGGAAGTTGTGCGCGAGCCAATCCAGAAATTGCGCCGCGACCGCAATCGAGAATGACGTGTCGTTGCGCAGCATGCAGCACATGACATGACGAATGACGCGCAGGATCCGGTCGTGGGCCGCCGGTGCCAAGGGTATGCAGTTTCATCGCGCCAATGTAAAGCATCTCTGCCACAGCCTCAATGCGTGGATTGCATGTGCCACGAACATCGAGTGACTGGGAAGGGGATGCTAAAATTTGAGCCATGAACCCACGCAGGATGACCTAACGCATGATGAATCCACGCATTGATTGCCCGCAGTCCATCCAAGGATGGATCCGCGTATCGACGCCGATCGCAGGTTTTTTGTTTTCGATGTTTGTGGCGGTCACGGCGGTTGCTCAAGCCAATGCCATACGTGTTGAATCACCGTGGACGCGTGCGACACCGCCTGGCGCGAGCACGGGGGCAGGGTTTTTGACTGCGCACAACGCCAACGCGCAAGCTGATCGTTTAATCAGTGCCTCGAGCGCGATTGCCGGTCGGACCGAGCTGCACGAAATGGCGATGGAAAAAGACGTGATGAAGATGCGTGAAGTGAAATCCATCCCGCTCGCTGCAAACGGAAAGCTCGAACTGAAACCCGGCGGATATCACCTGATGTTGCTGCAACTCAAGGCCCCACTCAAAGCCGGCGATAAAGTGCCGGTCACCTTGCAGTTTGAAAAAGCCGGCGCCATCAAAATCGAGCTCGAAGTTCGAGCCATGGGTGCCGGCGCAGGCGGCCATGCTGGACATGGCGATCACGGTGGCAAAAAGCATTAATCACGTCGGTTTGAATACCGACTGCGCGCCAATGATAGGTGACATGCAACTGTGTTGATGCGTATGCATTTACGTCGCGACCTGAGCCGCTGGGCCCTGTTGGCCTTGCTGTTCTTTGTGTTTGATAGCGTTGGTCCTGTGCTCGCGGCAAGTCTTGGCGCGCCACAGAAATCACTCTTCACCGAAGTCTGTGCTAGCGATGGACTGAAGCGCGTGATCGCGGCGGATGCGTCTACCGATGCACCGGCAAGTAACGAAAGCGGATTTAAGTGCCCCTTGTGCCCACTTTCTGGCGCAGATGCGGCCATCGATGTATCGCCAAGCATCGCCGCTTGGCGTACGTTAGATGCGGTGTGCGTTGTGCCCACAACGCAAGCGCCACGCCGCGTTGTTTATCTTTGTATTGCGCCGCCACCGCGCGGACCGCCAACACCACGCTGACCGTGTAAATCAGCGCGCATCGCGTGTATCGCGTGCGTAGTTTTCTGCCTTGCGCAGAACCCTCGGTGTTGGAGAAATCAATGTCATTGATCGATTCGCTGTGGCGACATGTCATGGCCATATTTTTTTTAATTGGGTCTCGCGTCGGTGTGTTTGCTCTCGCCCTGTTCGTGACGCAAGCGGCAGCCCAAGCGCCGCTGTCGCTCGAGACGGAGGCCATCATGGTCTCTGCAAGTCGCGGTGATACGCTGGTTGAAGCGATGCCCTTAAACACCACGATCCTCACGCAAGAAGAAATTCGGCGATCACCCGCGCAAACACTCGATCAATTGTTACGCAGTGTGCCGAGTTTAAATTTCACGGGTGTACCAGCCATTCAATCAGACCCTACGGGCCAGCAAACCAAAATGCGCGGCATGGGTAATGCCAAAGTGTTGATGTTGCTCGATGGCGTCCCGATCCACGATCCGTTTTATCAAACCACGCAATTTTATAAAGTGAGTTTAGATAACATCGAGCGCATCGAGATCGTGCGCGGTGGCAATTCCAGTTTGTGGGGCAGTATGGCGGTAGCCGGCGTGATCAACATCGTCAGCAAGCGACCCAAGGGCGATGACGCAGCGCTCAACGTGAGTTTGGATTCGCGTGGATCGGTGGCGTGGGGATTGAATAAAAACGTACGCGTTTCTGATCGCTTGGGTTTTAATCTGGTGGTGGATGACACCAGCTTTAAGGGCTACCAAACCACACCCAATGATGATTTATGGCGTTATCCGCACAAAGAAGCCACGGACGCGCACAACAGCAACGTGCAGCTCACGAGCGACTTCAAACTATCGAATACATTTAATGCCTATGTGCGTTTGGGCCTGCACATTCAAGACCAAGACATCAGCTACAACGCGCTAGGCAACAATGTGCAAACGAACCCCGATATCGCGGGTGGCTTTTATTGGCGCGTGGATGAAAAAAGTAGCTTGCAAGGAACGGCCTGGGCGCAGTTCGTGAAGTTCGAAAAATTCAACGGTACAGGCTGCTATTGGGTCAGTTCAACGAGTTGCTTGAGTGGATCGACGGCAACCAGCGCCGGAACATCCAATGCCGTGGCGGACTATGTCACACAATACGGCTCGCAGCGGTATCGCGAACAAGGTGCTTCGTCGATTTACTCGCATCAAGTACGTGGAGGTGTTGTCGAGAGCGTGCAAATCGGTGCCGATGTACGGCGTCTTTCCGCAGCCGATGCAGAGGTGTTTTACAGTGCGCCCACGTCACTTACTGCGTTACAAGGGAATGTGCACAGCACCACCTATGGTGAGGGTAAACAACTGTTTCAAGGCGTATTTGCACAAACGCGTTTAACACCGCTTGCGCCACTGGAGCTGACCTTGAGTGCGCGAGAAGATCGCTGGGAGAGCACCGATCGTTTAGCGCAGCGCACGAAAAGTGGCGTGACCAGTACGGTGCGACCCACCGACACATCGATCAGTGCGTTGAACCCCAGCATGGGTGCCAAGTGGAACTTCACTGACGCATTCGCGCTACGTGGTGCCACCTACAAATCGTTTCGTGTGCCTGGGTTTAATAACACCACACGCACTTACGGCACCACCACTGCAACGATTGCTAACCCCGATCTGAGTCCCGAAAAACTCACGGGCGTTGAATTCGGTGCCGACTACAAAACCGGAGCGCTGAGTTTGGGTGCCACGGCGTTTCGATACGACATCAAAAACATGATCGCCACCTACTCGATCACCAGTTCGACCTACGCCTCTGCGCCGGCTGCAGTGACCGATTTTTGTGGCGCCACGATCACCACGCGTTGTGGCAGCACGGTGAAGTACTACACCAACGACCAAGATGGCCGTTCCACGGGACTTGAGCTCAATGCCAGTTGGCGTGCGAGCTACACCCTCACCTTGAATGCTTCCTATACGCGTACCGATAGCATTCTGACGCGCGTGGCCTCGACGGTGACTGATCCGGTGAATGTGCAATTGGTGGCCATTCCACGCAACACTGCGTTATTGAGTGCGCTGTGGGCGCCCACCGAGCGGATGAAAACGTGGACCGAGTTGCGTTATATCGGACGGATGAATATCGATACCACCACAGTGAGCGGTACCCAGTTTGTGCAAGGTAGCGCGACGGTCCTGGATTGGTCTGCACGCTATGCTCTAGATCGCAACACCGATCTGACCGCTAGCGTGGTGAATCTGTTTGATCGAAAGTACAACGAAGCGGCTTATACCTACAATCAACCGTATAGCCGTACGTTATCGATGCCCATGACACTCACACTCGGTGTGAAAGCGAGGTTTTAATGCAACGCGTCAACATGTTGAATCGACGGTGCCAGCAAATCAGTATGCTTAAACGCATTTCATCAATGATGATGAGCCTCGGGTATGCGTGGTGTCGCGTCTTGCTGTTGGGATGCATCGTATTGACTGCCAGTGCACACGAACATGCAGGGTCACGGCACAGCGCGATGGCTGCCTCAGTCACCAATCGTGTTGGTCAAGCCAGTGCTGTAATCGATGCGCAAGGTGCGCTTTGGGTGGTGCAGCAAGACAACCACGGTGTCATTGTGGTGCGCCGTTCGGTTGATCAAGGGCAAACGTGGTCTGCGTCCGTGCCGGTCACATCTTCACCAGAAGTCATCGATCGTGGTGGTGATGCACGACCTAAAATTGCGGTCGCTCCAAGCGGTGTGGTGTATGTCACCTGGACGCGCCCTTTGGCCAAGCCGTACACCGGAGAAATTCGTTTTTCGCGTTCAGTCGATCAAGGCACATCCTTTAGTGCACCAATCATCGTGCATGCCGATCGACAACAGATCACCCATCGCTTTGATGCGCTCACGGTCAATGCGCAAGGGCAGGTGTTTGTGGCTTGGATTGATAAACGCGATGGCGAGGCGTTGCGTGGTAAGGGTACGTATCGTGGCGCAGCGGTGTATTGGGCGGTGTCGGATGATCAGGGCACGAGTTTTCGTGGCGACTACAAACTGGCCGATCACAGTTGCGAATGTTGTCGAATCGCATTGCTGCCGCAAGCGGATGGACAGGTGCAAGCATTGTGGCGACATGTGTTTGCACCGAATATTCGCGATCACGCATTGAGTGTGTTGCATGCATCGGGTCAATCGGGGCGCATTACACGTGCTACCTTCGATGATTGGAAAGTCGATGTTTGCCCACACCATGGCCCTTCGTTGGCACGAGATGCCGCGGGAAGATTGCATGCCGTGTGGTTTAGTGGCGGCGCAGAAAAATCGCGGGTGTTTTATGGACGACTGCGTGAATCACGATTGGAGGCACCACCTGCCTCGCGGGCGGAAGTGCAACTGGCTCCTCGGGTTGAGGGCCAACGCGCGATCGGCGCGGGACGTGCCGAGCATGCGGACGTGGCGGCGAGTGGCAATCGTATCGTCATTGCGTGGAAAGAATTTGATGGCCAGCGAGGGCAACTGCGCGCACAACGTAGTGATGATGGTGGCTTGCAATGGCGTGAATTTTCGCTGGCGAGCACCGAGGGCCCATCGGGACAACCGCAAGTGCTCGTGCATGACGGAAAGTTTTTCGTCTTTTGGCCACGCTTAGAGGCGCCCTTGGGTGTGGTACCAGTACCAACAGCACCCAGCGTACAAGCGTTTGATGCCTCGAGCTTCACGCAACTACGTGCGCAGCACCCAGGCCAACCGTTTGTCTTGACGTTTTGGTCGACGACCTGCGCGCCGTGTCGCGATGAAATGCGTGTGTTGAAACAACTCAAAGAACATTTTCCTCAGTTGGCGATACATGTAGTGTCAACAGATTTACCTGATCAACAAGCCCAGGTGCTGACATTTTTATCGCGCTACGATCCTGGCCCAGTGGTGCGTTGGCAATTCAGTGATGCGTTTGTTGAGCGCGTGCGCTATAGCGTCGATCCCAATTGGCGGGGTGAATTGCCGCGAACTTATTTATTCAACGCCCAGCATGTGGCGCAAGCCGTCAGCGGCACGATGCGTTACGCGCAGCTGGCGCAATGGGCTCAGCAACAACGTCATCCATAAATCAGATCGGCGCGAAGCGGTGCTAGACTGCTGCCATACCGCACTGAGACGGTGACGACGTAACAAAAAGTCGAGGAGACAACACATGATGTTCAAGCGACATTGCACATTGTTTTTGTTGGTCTTGTTCAACGCGATCGTCAGCTTACCTGCATGGGCGCAGTCAGCTTGGCCAGATAAACCCATTAAGCTGGTGGCGCCGTATCCACCGGGTGGACAAACTGACTTAGTGTCACGTTTTCTTGCCGAACGCTTAGCCGCCACATTGGGTCAAAGCGTGATCGTCGAAAACAAAGTCGGCGCACAAGGCATCGTCGGTCTAGAGGCCGTTAAAAATGCACCGGCGGATGGCTACACGTTTGTGTATGTGAATGTGTCGAACATTTCGATTAATCCGCATGTACACGCCAAGTTGCCCTATGACGGATTACGCGATTTCGCGCCGGTGAGTCAGATCGGTTTAACCGTACTGGCCATGGTGGTGCCCCCATCCTTGGGCGTCAAAACGTTGCCCGAATTTATCGCGCTCGCCAAAGCACAACCGGGACGTTTGAGCTTTGCGTCGTTTGGCAATGGTTCGACCTCGCATATTTATGGCGAAATGTTGAAGGGCTCTGCGGGGCTGCAGATGACGCACATCCCATACAAAGGCGCGGGCCCCGCGACACAAGACACGATGGCCGGACATGCGCAAATGGCGATTCAAGATTTGGGCGCGGTGGGGCAGTTTGTGCGCTCGGGTAGGCTGGTTGCATTGGCCATGACCGGGCCACGGCGTTGGCCTGCGTTACCGGATGTGCCCACGTTTGCGGAGCAAGGTCAGCCACTCGATATCGCTGGTTGGAACGGCATCATGGCGCCGGCGGCAACACCGCGCCCCATCGTGGAGCGCATGAGCGTCGAAATTAATAAGATCATTCAATCTCCCGATGGACGCGAACGCATGTTGCAAATGGGCTTGCTTGCAACTGGTACCACGCCGCAAGAATTTGCCGAGGTGATTCGTCGCGATACCCCGCGTTGGGGTGAGGTGATTCGTAAAGCGGGGATCAAGATCGATTAAAACCGCTGGCCCTTTGCGCAACACACTGTGCTGCTGGGGTGCGCGATAGATTCGCAACACCTGCTGTCTCGCGGGCGTTGCGATGCTATATTTTCAGTTTTATAAACCCCCTTGCGTCCGCGGTGATTTTCTTGCCGTGGCAACGCCCGTTGCATGGATGTGAAGGTGCCCCCAATGTCGATCACCATTCAACCCGTTTCAGCACAGCACCCGGATTTTGTTGGGGTGGTCCAGGGCGTGCAATTAGCGCAGCCCTTAGAGCCCAGTGTCGTTGCTGCGATTGATGCGGGCATGGATCACTACGGCGTGTTGGTCTTTCGTGATCAACCACTCACGCAAAGCGAACAAATTGCTTTGGCGCGACATTTTGGACCGCTAGATGCGGGCTTACGCAAAGCCACTGGCGCGCCAACGCGTTTTCAACATGAAGAGCTCATTGATATTGGTAATGTCAAGCTCGATGGCGCGGTTGCCGATCGATCCGATCAAAAACTGATCGGTGTCTTGGCCAATCAGCTCTGGCACAGCGACAGTACCTTTCAAGATTTACCAGTCAAGTACTCGATGCTTTCTGCGGTCGTGGTTCCAGACAGCGGTGCGGATACCGAATGGTGTGATCTGCGCGCTGCTTGGGATGATTTGCCGCGCGAGCTACAAACCTTGGTGGAAGGTCGTACGGCTCAACACTCGGCGTTTCACTCGCGTATTTTGCTTGGTGATGACAAATACGATGCCGCGCAATTAGAGCGCTTTCCGCCGGTGGATCGTGCCTTGGTGCATGTGCATCCGGGTTCGGGACGCAAAGTGTTATTTGCCAGCGTGCATTGCCAGCAAGTCAGTGGCATGACCGTTCCTGAGGGACGTTTGTTAGTGCAAGAGTTACTGGAACATGCCACGCAACGCAAATACGTCTATCGCCATCAATGGCAGGTGGGGGATTACGTGATGTGGGATAACCGCGCCACCTTGCATCGTGGTCGTCGCTATGACTTGTCGGTGCGTCGCGATTTACGCCGCACCACCACCCTCGAACGTTGGGCTGCGCAAGCCGCCGCTGCTTAATTTTTAT
>CANIIA010000027.1 GCA_947467435.1 Betaproteobacteria bacterium | reverse complement strand
CGAGGCCAAGCGAGATTTTCGGGGTGCGCGCGTTGGGGTGATTATTTCGGGTGGTAATGTCGATTTACGCTGGGCAGCACACGCACTCATCAACAACTAAGCGCGCAAGCCTTCACCCACCCGACCCGTTGTATCGGCGGCGTGTCGCGCCTCTTTGACGCGGTACATTTCGCGATCGGCGATCGCGATTAATAATTCTGCAGTCTCGCCATCGAGCGGGTAAATCGCTAAGCCAACCGAACATCCAACCTGCCAATCGCCGTGCGCGGCACGCACGGGCGCGCTCACCGCTTCGCTGAGCTTGCGCGCGACGACCATCGCATCTTCAGCGCTCTCAAGTGCTGTCGCGAGCACCACAAACTCATCGCCCCCCAAACGCGCGACCGTATCAGCACCGCGCACGGTTGCGCTCAAGCGTTGTGCCACGGTACTCAACACCCAATCGCCCGCGGCATGACCGTGCGTATCATTAATTTGTTTGAAGCCATCTAAATCCAACATCATCACGGCGAGTTTTTGTTGATTACGTCGCGCCATCTCTAACGACACCGCAAGACGCTCTTGCATGCTGTATCGGTTGGGCAAGCCCGTGAGCGCATCATGTTGCGCCATATAGCGCATTTTTTCTTCGTTCTGTTTGAGTTGAATCAGCAGCTGTTCGCGCGCACCCGCTTCTACTTGTAACCGTGCGGTTGCCTCGTGTAGCGCGGTCGTGCGTTCAGCGACGCGTTGTTCAAGCTCTCGCTCGCTGCGTTGCGTTGCTTCAAGTAAGGCCTGTTGCGTGCTTAATTTAGCCGCTTGCGCTTCTGCGTGCTCGGTACGCATGGCATGAATGCGATCGGCTAAACCAAACGACAACAACAACACTTCGAGCGCTAAGCCAACATGTAAACAGTAGATGGTAAAAAAATTAGCTGGTGCTAAAGCCACACTACGGGCACTGCCAAATAATATAAACACCAACAACGCAGCTGAAGCGAGCAGAAAAAACCGTGCGGGTCGAGAACCGCGCCAAGTTTCGCGTACCGATGCGACCAAGGTCACCAACGAAGACAATGCAGCCAACCCCGCCACTACCCGTATCGACACTTGTAATTCCAATAACCCATTGCCCGTTGCGATCAGGCCAAACAACAGCCCAAGCGCAGAGAACACCGCGATGAGTCGACTGGTGCGTGGCGCGGCAGTATCCAAGGCCATGAACTCGCGCGCAAACAACATACTAAAAGTGACATACAACGCCATGGCAACCACCATGGCGTGATTGGCCAGATACACACTCTGCGGCCAGAGGTATTGATACGCATAACCATCAAAGCTGAACAAGTACACCGCACCCGCGATGGCGTGTCCAATGTAGTAAAGATAAACGCGATCACGCAACGAGATCCAAAGCGCAATGTTATAGGCCACTACCGTCAGCAGTAATCCATAAAACACGCCCGCGATCATTTGCTTGGTGCTGATACTCGCTTCAAACGCACGCGCTTCCCACAGCGTCATAGGCGCTGACAGCACGCTCTTTGAGGCGAGCCGGATGTAGACCGTGGTGGATCCCTCAGGTAACGCTAACGCAAACACATGATTTGGGTGTTGAATGGCGCGGGCTGTCCAAGGCAAGAGATCGCCTCCGCGTTGATGGTCGACACCTTGCGCGGTTGGAATGTACACATCGATGGCATCGATGGTGGGAAACGCGATTTCTAACAACGGATCGATCGTGGCGTCAGCAGAACGTGTGACTGTAAATTTCAACCACCAGACCGAACTGGAGTAGCCCACATTAAAATGTTCTGCCGTATGCGTTCGGAACCGACCGTCGGCATCGGCTTTTTGCACATCAGAAAGAGCCAGCGTGCCGGCGACATCCTCCAACACGGCCAACTGTTGTGCCAACACCATGCGCCCGCCCGCAGCGTTTAACTGAGCCGTCGACACCTCGGCTTGTGCCGCCCACCCAACACCAAGCGCACATAGCGAAATGCAGCAGTGTTTCAACCAAAGAGGCACGCGGCACTCCGCAATAAAAAGCGAAATACATCATACCGTGCGCTATCATCTACGCTCTGTATCGCTACGCTTTATCGACACTTTACTTACACACACTGGAAGCTTAAAAACATGGCCTCAACCTTGCCAGCTCAAATGCGTGCCATCGAAATTTCTCAACCCGGTGGCCCCGATGTACTGAAGCCAACGCAACGCGCATTACCCGCGCCCAAAGCGCACGAAATTTTGGTGCATGTGGCCGCTGCCGGCGTGAACCGACCCGACACATTGCAACGCGCAGGAAATTACGCACCTCCGCCTGACGCCTCTGATCTGCCAGGTTTAGAAATTGCTGGCAGCGTGGTGGCCGTGGGGGCTTCGGTCACAATGTGGAAAATTGGCGATCAAGTGTGCGCACTGACCCATGGTGGTGGCTATGCAGAATATTGCGTGGTGCCTGAAGTACAAGCCCTGCCCATTCCCAAGGGCTTGTCGATGATTGAAGCGGCTTCCTTACCGGAAACGTTTTTCACGGTGTATAGCAACGTGTTTGATCGCGGCGAACTAAAAGCAGACGAAACACTGTTAGTACAAGGTGGCTCTTCTGGTATTGGTGTCACCGCCATCCAAATGGCCAAAGCACTGGGTCATCGCGTGTTTGCCACCGCAGGTAGCGATGAAAAATGCGCCGCTTGCGTGCAACTCGGTGCGGAGAAAGCCTTTAACTACAAAACGGGCGACTGGGCAGCCGAATTAAAAACTGCACTTCACGGTGCCGGAGTCAATGTGATTCTGGATATGGTCGGTGGTGATTACGTTCCCAAAGAACTCAAAGCACTCGCCGAAGATGGTCGTTTAGTGATGATTGCGTTTTTACGCGGCAGCAAAACCGACATCGACCTCAATGAAGTGATGCGTAAACGCTTACGCATTACCGGCTCGACCTTACGCCCACGTACCGTGGCGTTTAAAGGTGCCGTTGCGCAATCGCTGCGTACACGGATTTGGCCTTTGCTTGAACAAGGAAAAATCAAGCCAGTGATTTTTAAAACCTTCGCGCTTGAACAAGCCGCCGCAGCGCATACGCTCATGGAATCTTCCACGCACATCGGCAAAATTGTGCTGACGCTTTAAGCGCCATCACCGATGACGCGCGACCAGGAACCCACCCGTCAGCTGCCGCGTCCGGCAGCCACCGTTTTATTGCTTCGCGATGCAGCGAACGGGCCCGAAGTGTTGATGCTCAAACGCAGCCCGACCGCTGCCTTTGTGGCCAACGCTTATGTGTTTCCGGGTGGCGCGGTCGATGCGAGCGATACATTGGCGTTGGCACACGTCACCGGCCTGGAGGATCAACAAGCCAGCGCGCGTCTCGATTTACCTGAGGGTGGATTGGCGTATTGGGTTGCAGCGGTTCGAGAATGCTTTGAAGAGTCTGGCATTTTGCTGGCTGTTGATGCGCATGGTGCGCCAGTGAGCGCAGAGCGTGCTGCATCACTGGGTGTGCATCGTGCTGCCGTCAACGCCGGCACACTGCGTTTTGGCGCGTTACTCGAACAAGAGCAACTGTTCATCGACGCGCATTCATTGGCCTACTTTGCGCATTGGATCACTGCGCCGGGTCGACCACGTCGCTTTACAACGCGTTTTTTTGTCGCGCACGCACCGGTGGGTCAACTGGGCTCACATGATGCGAGCGAAACTGTCGATAGTCGTTGGATTAGCGCGCAAGACGCCCTGGCGGCTTGCGCACGCAATGAAATTGAGTTGGTGCATCCGACCCGCGTTTCCTTAGAGGAAATCGCGCCGTTCGAACGCGCTGAGCAAATCATTCATTTCGCGCGCGATCGAACCGATATCGTCACCAACAAACCATGTTGGGGCGTAGGTCGTGAAGGAAAAAAATTATTTCGTCGCGGCATGCCTGCGTACGCCGAAATTCATTGGTGCGATCCGCATGAGCACGGCAACACCAGTTACGAACTGATCGCGGGCGTACCGAAAACGCTCGATGCTTACGTTACACGCCTCATCGCGCCCAACCCGGGTTTTATGACTGGTCCTGGGACCAACACCTACTTGGTTGGTACCGACGCAATCGCGGTGATTGATCCGGGTCCTGACCTAGACGCACACGTTGAGGCCATTCTCGCGGCGGGCGCTGGACGCATCCGATGGATTTTATGCACACACACGCATCTCGATCATTCGCCGGCGGCGCGGCGCATCAAAGCGGCAACTGGCGCAAGCATTTATGGTCGACCCGCACCCGACGGGCGCAATCAAGATCCCGCGTTTGCGCCAGACCATGTGCTGCAACACGATGCGCGATTACCCATTGGTCCTCTGACCTTACGCGCGATTCACACGCCCGGTCACGCCTCCAATCATTTATGTTATCTGCTCGAAAACACGCAAATGTTGTTTACGGGGGATCATGTGATGCAGGGTTCGACGGTGGTGATCAATCCACCCGATGGCGACATGATTGCCTACCTGGCATCGCTTGAAATGCTCACCCAACTTCCTGTGACTGTATTTGCTCCCGGTCATGGTTATTTGATTGGCGAACCGCACCGAGAAGCCCAACGCCTGATTGCACATCGCTTGGCACGCGAAGCCAAAGTCATCGCAGCGATGCAGCGCTTGGGACCGGTGGATAGCGACACCTTGGTTGCTGCAGTGTATGACGATGTGCCTGCCAAAGTGCATCCGGTCGCGCTACGCTCACTGCATGGTCACTTAGGCAAACTGTGTGTTGAGCAGCGCGTCCGTGGTGATGCCAGTCGTTGGGAATGGATTCCTTCACACGCAGAGAAACACTAATGCCAAGCTTTGATTTTGATTTGTTCACGATTGGTGCCGGATCCGGTGGCGTACGCGCCAGTCGGGTTGCGGCGAGCTATGGTGCGCGCGTGGCTGTTGCCGAAGAACGTCACTTGGGTGGCACCTGCGTCAACATTGGCTGTATTCCAAAAAAATTATTTTCTTACGCCGCCCATGTGCATGAAGAGCTCGACGATGCGCAAGGCTTTGGCTGGCAGATTCCACCTGCGCAGTTTCATTGGCCAACACTACTCGCGAACAAAGATCGCGAAATCGCGCGGCTCAATGGCATCTATGCACGACTCCTAGAAAACGCCGGTGTGCAGGTGTTACATCAGCGCGCCACCGTGATCGATGCCCATACCGTGGCATGCGGTGATCGCCACTACCGCGCCAAGCATATTCTGATTGCTACCGGCGCACGTCCGGTGATGCCTGCCATTCCTGGGATTGAATTCGCGATCTCTTCTGACGATGCATTTGCGCTACCGGCATTACCGCAACGTGCCCTCGTGGTGGGAGGCGGATACATCGCTGTGGAGTTCGCATCGATCTTTCAAGGCTTAGGTGTACCCACCACGTTGGTGTATCGCGGCAAACAATTGCTGCGTCAATTTGATACCGAACTTGGCGTATTACTGGCTGAAGAAATGCGCAAAAAAGGCGTACAGATTTTGCTCGAGACTGACATCACCGCACTTGAAAAAACGACCAATCATGGTCTGCGTGCACACTTGTCGTCTGGACAAACGCTTGAGGCCGACTTGGCATTATTTGCCACCGGACGATCACCCAATACATCCGGTCTGGGTCTAGAGGCAGCAGGCGTGACATTGGCAGCCGACGGCGCGATTCCGGTCAATGCCTGGTTACAAACTCAGGTGCCCTCTATTCATGCGCTTGGCGATGTCACCAATCGGATCAATCTCACGCCGGTCGCAACGGCCGAAGGAATGGCCTTGGCGCGCACGTTGTTTCGTGATCAACCGACCAGCATGGATTACAGCAATATTCCAACCGCTGTATTTTCTCACCCCAACGTCGCCACCGTGGGTTTATCCGAACAAGCCGCACGCGCTCAATTTGCGCAGGTGGATATTTATAAAACGGGCTTTCGATCGCTCAAACATACGCTCACTGAAAACACCGCGCGCATTTTCATGAAGCTCGTGGTCGATGCGCAAACTGACCGCGTGCTCGGTGCACACATGATCGGACCCGATGCGGGCGAAACCATTCAAGGCATCGCTATCGCATTAAAGTGTGGTGCGACCAAAGCGCAGTTTGATGCCACGATCGGCATCCATCCAAGCGCGGCCGAAGAGTTTGTCACGATGCGAGAAAAATCGGCGTAAATTAAAGCGTCATCGCAGCGCGAATGAGTAACGACACACCCGAGCACGCCAACACCACGCCCACCGCGCGCATCAAGTGATCGCGCGACATACGATGAAACAATCGCGTGGCGGTCCACATACCAGCAAATGACGCAGGAATTGCAGCCAACGCCCATAACCAAGGCTTTAAGCTGAGCAATAAGCCGGTGAGTAAAAAAGCGATCACGCGCATCGAGATACTAAAAATAGAACACATCCCCAACGTGGCGCGATATTGTTCTTTGCTCAAGGGGCGACGCGATAAGTAGATCGCATAAGGCGGACCGCCGGCACCAAACAGCGTACTGGCCACGCCACCGGCCACACCGGCCACCATCGCCCAAGCTTGAGACACGCTACGCAAGGCACTGGCACGCACAAAGGTAGAAACCGCCATACTCAAAATAAATAAGCCCAAACACAGCATGCTCACCGCACGCGGCAAATGCACCAGTAAGGTCACGCCTGCAATTGTGCCTACCACCATGAACGGCACAATACGTATCCACTCGGTACGCACCGCATTACGTGGATCGGTTAACCCCAAGCGTAAGGCCAACGACAAATCTAAAATCGAATACAAGGCGAGCGCAAACGGCAGCGGAATAAAGTGCGTGGCCAACGGGATCGTAAACAGCGACGAACCGAATCCCGTAATGCCATAAATCAACGCCCCACCAAATGCGATGGCCGCAATCGCTAACACGTCGATCCACTCACCACTCACGCATCACCGCCCTGGACAATGCATAGGTCGCGACGTGTATAGCGATTACGTCGACGTAACCCAGACACCATCTGATTAAAGTCGATGTCCAAACGCGCGCTCAGCCCGGCTGCAACTTCACGTAACGATTGCCATGCCACGTGATCGGGACCATTCCGAAAGGCCAACGCAATCACGTTACCGTCTTCACGAGCATCCAAACTCAACACCCGTCCATCAAAAGCACGCGCCAAGCGCTTTAAGTAGGTTGGGTAGCGCCGATCATGACCAAAATAATTTGCGACCAATACGCCACCTGATTTTAAGGCTTGGGCAGCCGCGCGATAAAAATCTTCGGTCACACACGCGCTGACTTGCGCACCGTCATCAAATGCATCGAGCACGAGCACATCATAGGCATCACTCGCGGCATACACCGCAGAGACACCATCGCCACAGTCGACCTGTAAGCGCGCAGAATTTTTGGGTAGATGAAAGAGCGCGCGTGCGGCGGTGATCACTGCTGGATCGAGTTCAAGCACGCGTAACCGAACCCGCGGGATGCGCTTGAATAAAAATTTGGGTAACGACCCTCCACCCAAACCCAGAAACAGCACATCGCGTGGCCGCGGCACAAACAACAGAAACGCCAGCATCGTGCGCGTGTAGTCGAGCTCGAGATCAAACGGGGCATCAATACGCATGGCGCTTTGAATATAGTCGCCGCCTTGATGCAAGTAACGTACGCCGTCCTCTTCGCTCACCACCAACGTCGTACGCAACGGCTGACGGCGTTGTCGTGTCGGACTAATAAAACGCACCTCGCGCAAGGATCGGCCAGACGGCCTCAACCACACCACCACGTACACACACATACCAATCGTACAAATTGACCGTGGGATCGCAATGCCCGGGGATCAACTGAATTTTTTCTCCTAAGGCGGGCGCACTGACTCCGGCATCGATGTCACACACACCGTGTTCATCCGAAATTTTCGTGAAGTGCACACCCTCGCGCTGCCAAACGCGCGGCAAACCCGAATCCACACTCAAGGCTTTTAATCCGGTATCCAACACCAGACGTTGTGGGGTGGGTCGACTCATGACTGTGGCCAAGACAAACAACGCGTGCTCAAACGTCGGCTGCGGCGCAGTCCACGCATTTTTGGCGTAATCCACATCCATAAAAATATACGAGCCCGGTTGAATTTCGGTATACACGCCACTCGCGGCTTCAAACATAAAACTGCCGCTGCCCGCCCCCATCACCTCGGGGCAATCGATGCCTGCAGACTGAATCAAATCACGTGTCATGCGAGCCGCCGCAATGGCGCGATCGATTCGCGCTTGTCGTGCTTCGATCGTACGTTCATGTTGGGCTGGGCCGTGATACGCCTGCAAGCCGTTAAATCGCAAGCTCGGCTGCGCCACAATCGCTTGCGCCAACACCAAGGCTGCTCGACCTGGCACAACGCCACAGCGCTGTGCGCCAACATCAATCTCCACATACACATCGATCGATGTACCCGCCGCTTGTGTGGCCTCGGCAAGCGCGTAGATTTGTTCTATTGCATCCACGCAAATACCTAGGCGCGCTTGTCCGGCTAATTGTGCTAATCGCGCGAGCTTCGTGGCGCCAACTACTTCATTCGAAATCAGCACATCACGTACACCGCCTTGCACCAGCACCTCAGCCTCAGCGACTTTTTGGCAACACACTCCCACCGCGCCTGCGGCAATTTGGCGTCGCGCAATCTCGGGCGATTTATGCGTCTTTGCATGATTGCGTACCTTGATTGGATGCGCCAAAGTGGCCAAGGCACGCGGCAACGTCGCGAGATTACGTTCAAAGGCGTCTAAATCGATCAGCAAGGCGGGCGTATCGACTTCATGGATCGTTTGTCCGACGCGCGCGGGTGGATCAAAAACTGGTGGCATGCAATTCCTTAAGACAAGCGTGTGCGTTGCCGCCACATTAACCACAGTACAGCAAGTAACACCACAATCAACAACGGGAAGGCGGCGAGATTCACCTGCATCCATCCGGCTTGCGTCACGGTCAGACCAGAAAATAGAGAGGAAAGCAACATCATCGCAAACACCAGCGAATCGTTCGCGCCTTGCGTTTTGGCACGCTCCTCGGGTTGGTAGGTTTCGGTAAGTAAGGTCGTACCGCCAATATACATAAAGTTCCAACCCACACCCAGCAGCACCAGCGCTAGCCAAAAATGCGCAAAACTGACACCAGATAACGCGGTACTCAGGCTACCAAAATTGAGTAGCACGCCAACACCGATGATATTGAGTACACCAAAACGTTGAATCAACTTACCAGTGAAAAACGATGGCGCGAACATCGCAATCACATGCGATGAAATCACCAGCGCTGCATCACCAAACGGATAACCACACAAACCCATCGCGAGCGGTGTGGCGGTCATCAAAAAGTTCATGACACCAAAACCCACCGCCCCCGAGAGGATGGCAACCACCGTACGCGGCTGCTGCAAAATCTCGCGTAATGGACGTCCCGTTGTGCGTTGCTCTTCTATACTGGGATTAGGGAACTGAATAAAACGAAGGATCAACATCGTGATGAGTGCAAACACGGTCAACGAAAGATAGGCACCCATAAAACGCGTCGTAAAAAAATCAACGCTGACACGACTCACCGAGGGTCCAATGATGCCACCCACCAAGCCACCTGCGAGCACCAATGAAATCGCTTGACTACGATACGTCGCACTGGCGGTATCTGCCGCGGCAAATCGATAGTACTGACCAAACGCGTTATAGCCGCCACACACAAACGTGCCGACACACAACAGCCAGAAATTTTCTTGGCTGACACCGAAGGCACACAGTAAGGCGCCCAATATACCCAGCACTGTGCCTAGCGAGAGTCCGGTTTGACGACCCACCCGACGCATATACAAAGACGCAGGCATGGTGGTGACTGCGCCACCAAGCACCCAACAGGTCACCGGCAAGGTGGCCAGCGCGCTGAATGGTGCTAAGGCAAATCCGGCCAACCCGTTAATCGCAATCAGCGTGGAGTTATTGGTAAACAACATGGCCTGACAAGCAGCGAGCAAGGCGACGTTGCGCTGGGTCCGATCCATGCGAAATCCAAAGTAACGAATCGTTCATTCTAGCGCCTCACCTGCGTTGGACTCGGTCTTGTCAGCGAAACCACCGTGTGATGCGCACGAATCAGTGAAAGCGCGACGAATCTAGGTGACGACACATTGATTCGCCTGTTAGGCTGCATCGCTATGTCAACTGCATCAACAACAGCCTCCCGCACCGAACGCCTGTTACACGGCCCGATCGTCAGCACCTTGTTGCGCTTGGCTGCACCAGGCGTTGTGTTGGTGGCTTTTCAATCCGCCGTGAGCATCACCGACAGTTATTTTGTCGGGCAACTCGGCACCATTCCTTTGGCCGGTATTGCACTGGTCTTTCCGTTGGTCATGCTGTTACAAATGACGTCGGCTGGTGCGATGGGTGGCGGCGTGTCTTCGGCCATTGCACGTGCCTTGGGTGCAGGCGATCTCGCCACCGCACGTCGCTTGGTGGTCCATGCATTGGTCATTGGACTGGGGATGGGCGCGTTGTTTACGCTGCTCTTGTTGGTTTTAGGCCCAAGCATCTATCAATTGCTCGGTGGCCAAAACGAAGACACGCTTGCACAAGCGCTTGCTTACTCGAATATGTTGTTTGCCGGCAGTATCTTGGTGTGGCTTGCGAATACGTTAGCCAGCATCTTGCGCGGCAGCGGCAACATGAGCGTGCCAGCTTTCACACTCGCAGCAGCAAGCGTGATCCATATTCCGTTGTGTGGCTTGCTGGTTCAAGGCGCAGCCGGTGTACCAGCGATGGGGATACGCGGCGCTGGCGTAGCTTATGTCTGTGCGGCCGCGTTCTCAACGCTGGTGATGTTGCTGTATTTAATTCGTCCATCGAGCCGATTGCGTCCGATGTGCACCGATTGGCGATTGGATCGCAGTATGTTTCGCGAAATTTTGCGCGTGGGCGCAGTGTCTTCGTTGTCTTCACTGCAAACTGTCCTAACGTCAGTCATTCTGACTGGCATTGTGGGCAGTTACGGTATTGCCGCGCTCGCTGGTTACGGGGTCGGCGTTCGTCTTGAATTACTACAGGTTCCGTTGGTGTTTGCGATTGGGCAAGCGCAGGTTGCACTGATTGGTACTAATATCGGCGCAGGTCATATTGCTCGGGCAAAACGCGTCGCTTGGATTGGTGCTGCCATGACCGCATGCATGAGCTTAAGCATCGGTCTCATTGTGTTTGGTTGGCCTGAACTTTGGGTGCAATTGTTTAGTCAAGATCCCGCGGTACTCGCGACCGGCAGCACGTATTTACGTCTTGTCGGACCGTTCTATCCGTTCCTCGCACTCGGCGTGTGTTTGTACTTTGCATCGCAAGGATCTGGGCGCGTGGTATTGCCCGTGCTCGCAGGAACGGCGCGTCTGATCGTGGCGGTGACGGGCGGTGCGTTGCTTGTTCGTTTGAACGCACCACTATGGACGATTTTCGTGGTGATTGCGCTGGGGCTCTTAGTCTATGGCAGTCTGACGGTTTGGGCGGTTGCACGGACAGATTGGACGCCCAAACCTAAACGGCCATCACCATGACACTCTCTCGACAACTCTTGATTGGTTTGAGCGCAATCTTTGTACTGCTTTTTTTAAGCACACAAACGACACTCGTGCTGATGACACGCACGCATTTGCACACCCAACTGCAATTACAGGCAACTGATGCGGCGGCGGCACTCGTGGCCGCCATCGAAACGCATCAAGAGGCGGTGAACACCGACACGTTGCGGCGTTTAGCTGAGCCGCTGTTTTCTCGGCAACGCATCCGCGCGATTGAAATACTTGGACCACACGGTGAAGCGCGTTTTTCGTACGCGCTGCCCGAGTCACCAAGTCCTGCGCCGAATTGGTTTACGTGGCTGATGCACATCGAACCGGTACGCGCGCAAGTGCCACTGGATGCCACAGCACATCTGGGTCGAATCATCGTGGTCATGCAACCGCACCTTGCGCTCCAACAACTTTGGCAAACCGCGCTGATGAGTACGGCTTGGTTACTGGGGTTGTTTGCACTTGCCTTTGTTGCGATGCGCGTTTATCTACAAACCTTGCTGCGTCCCTTACACGACATCGAACAAGCCGCGATTGCGATCACGACCAACACCGAAGTCACTATCGCGAAACAAGCTGCATCGCGTGAACTTCAGCAAGTCATTACGACCATCAACGCGTTATCGAGTCGTATTCGACAAGCGCTCTCCGATGCACGCACCCAGACGGAGCAGTTACGTCGCGAAGCGTTCGAAGACACCGTAACCGGACAACGCAATCGACGCGGATTTGATCAAGCCGCCCACGTGTTACTTGCCGCAGATGGAGTCATTCACCGCGGCACGTTCACGCTGTTTTATCTCGAGGGGTTACCAGAGATCAACGCATCGCTGGGTATCGCCAAAGGCAATGCGGTGTTGCAATTACTCGCACGTCTACTCTCCGAAGCGGATCCCCAAGCCTTGATCGGACGATGGCAAGGGCCGTCGCTGGCTGTCTTACAAACCAGCGCATCCATCGACAACGTACATGCCTGGGTGCAGGCGCGCATTGACGCTTTTCAAAACGGGTTGCATGCGTATGCTTTACCAACAAACGTGCAGCTGTGTATCGGTCAAGTCAGTTTTTCTGGTATGCAGCGTACCCTCACCGAATTGAGCACCGCCGCGGAAGAAGCACTCACACGCGCCCGCGCCAATGCGCTAGACCACGGTGAGCGCTTTGTCGTTGCGGATACGTTTAGTGTGAGCGACCCCATGCCACGTCAGCAAGCGGTCGCACAAGCAATTCACAACCAGGCGATTACTCTATTTGGGCAACGCGCTTGGGCATTTAACTCTGGCAAAGTGTTGCATCTAGAGCTCACTGCCCAATTACGCGGCGCGCAAGGCGAAATTTTTCGAGCAACGCAGTTTCTGCCGATCGCCAGCGCCCTTGGGCTGTTACCCACCTTAGATCGCTGCGTCATCGATGCCGCTTTGCGCAGCATGAGTGAACAGAACCACCTGCCTGAACGCGTGAGCTTAAACATTGCATTGCAAAGCATGCTCGACACTGATTTTCGTCAACACCTGATGCAATTACTAGATGCGCATCGCGCAAGCGCAAAACGACTCACCGTTGAGCTGAACGCCTACGCCGCTTGTCGCGAGCCTCAGCAGACGCTGCGCTTTGCGCAAGAGCTCGCCCAATTTGGCACCGGCTTTGCACTCGATCACGTCGATCTTGATCATCAGACGCTGGCGCTGGTTCATGAGCTGCGTCCCAATTACCTCAAGCTTGCGCCGACCCTCACGCGCGCAGTGGCTAACAGCGAAGACACACGTTTTATCTTGGATAGTTTATTGAACGTGTTACGCCCATTAAATATTCCGGTCATTGCACTTGGCGTCGAAGAAGCCGCACTGATGGCGACGTTGCGTTCGCGTGATTTCAGCGGCTACCAAGGGTATATCGGCGGACACCCTGAACCGATCGAGACCGAACAAGCCACGCACTAACGAAGCGTTGTTAACGCACGCTGGGCATGCGCGCACCACTCGACACACTCATGCCAAGGGCGTTAAAAATTTAATCAGTGCATCCAGGATTGCATCAGGTGCTTCGGCCATCATCGAATGGCCAGACTGCGCTAAGCGCACAACTTGAACACCCGCAATCGACTGCGCTAACGTGGCACTTGCTTTGGGCGGCGTCATCATGTCGCGCTCACCCGCAATCAATAAGGTTGGACAACGAATCTGGGCGGCAGCAGTCAAACCACCTTGATAGTCGTTGCACGACTGCAAATCGGTATGCAACACCCCCGGTGCAAGTCGTGACAAACGCGCAAGCGTATCGCCATACATCCACATACCCGGATTGGGATTACTCGCAAAGGGCACCTCTGGCGCATGCCCCCAAATGGTTTCCATATCAAACGCATCCACTGCGTTTGCTTTTGCTGCCGCTAAAAACGCCGCAGACACTTGCATTGGAAATGCTGTGCCTAATAACGCTAGGGCACGGATACGATCAGGCGCACGCGCGGCACACGCCAACGCAATCAGCGAACCCATCGAATGCCCAACCACGGCCGCTTGTTGAAGGCCAACCGCGTCCATCAAACGTAAGACCCACTCGGCCTGTGCTTCGATGCCAGCGATAGCGGGCCCTGCAGAGCGACCGTGTCCAGGCAAGTCGACGGCCAGCACATTCCAGCCGTGATACGCAAAGTAACGACTTTGTAGCGCCCACCATGAATGATCGAGCCCTGCCCCATGCACCCATACAATACTTGGACGCGTGGCCTCAAACGCATGCGCTGCGGTGTACACAAACACCTGACGATCGTCGACGCGAATCTCCATTACGCCCCCTGCTTCATCGCACGCTCCGCATCTTTCAGCGCACGCGCTAGATCCTCAATGAGATCTTGTGGGTCTTCTAATCCAATCGATAAGCGCACGGTCCCCGCGGTAATTCCCGCACGCGTGAGAGCCGCATCATCCATTCGATAATGCGTGGTGCTGGCCGGATGAATGACCAGCGATTTGGCGTCACCCACATTAGCCAAGTGCGAAAAAATTCTTAGACTTTCGATAAAGCGTTTACCCGCTGCACGTACAGCCGCACCCTCACCGCGCAATGCAAACGTAAATACGGCACCACATCCACGCGGTAGTAATTTTTTTGCTAACGCATGATCTGGATGCGTCTCTAACTCTGGGTACCCCACCGCAGCGACCATCGGGTGATGGGCTAAAAAGTTCACCACCGCGCGCGTACTCTCCACATGTCGCGGCATACGCAGATGTAACGTCTCGATGCCTTGCAATAACTGAAACGCGGTCATCGGCGCCATGCATGCACCAAAGTCACGTAAGCCTTCACGTCGTGCGCGCAACAAGAAAGCGCGTGTGCCCGATTCCTCTTCAAAATCCATATCGTGAAAGCCATGATACGGCGCCGTCAACTGCGCAAACTTACCGCTCTTTTCCCAGTCAAAGCGACCCGAATCAACCAGCACGCCGCCAATCGCCACGCCGTGCCCACCCAGAAATTTTGTCGCCGAGTGATACACCAAATCAGCACCAAAACGAAACGGTTGCATCAACCACGGTGTGGTGAAAGTGGCGTCAACCAACAAGGGCACACCATGACCATGTGCAATCGCAGCGACCTCAGGAATATTCAACACGTCCAAGCCAGGATTACCTAAGGTTTCGCCAAAAAACAAACGTGTATTAGGACGCACCGCGTCGCGCCATGCGCTTAAGTCACGCGGATCAACAAATGTCGTCTCGATACCAAAACGCGCCAAGGTATAACCCAGCAAATTGTGTGATCCGCCATACAGTGAGTTAGAGGCAACGATATGCTGCCCAGCATCGAGCAAAGTGCACACCGCTAGATGTAACGCGGCTTGCCCGCTGGCCACGGCAATCGCACCCACACCGCCTTCGAGCGCTGCCATACGCTCTTCAAACACCGCTGCCGTAGGGTTCGAAATCCGTGAATACACATGCCCGGCTCGCTCCATATTAAATAAAGAAGCCGCGTGCTCTGAATCACGAAACACATACGAGGTGGTTTGATAGATCGGTACCGCACGACTGCCGGTACTGGGATCGGGCGATTGCCCGGCATGTAAAGCGAGCGTGTCAAAGCCCGGATACTTGGGTGCCGCCATGGGAACCTCCTGAGAGCGACGCGACGTCAATGCGGGCGCCACATACCTTGCGCATTTATTTGAGGCAGATATTCGTGATGCCGCTTAATGCAGATGCCGACGCCCTGGTGCGCGTGAATACGTTTCGAATGCGCGTTCCGACTGAGTGGGCTGTGCGATTTTTTCTTTCCAATCGCGATCAAACAATTCGTTGATCATGCCAATAATGGGCTCGATCTGTGTTTTACCAAACTGGCGTGCCAACATACCCGTCACATCATCGAGCATGCAACGACGTTGCGCTTCGTGAATGGCTTGGGCATTGGGCCCAACAAACAGCAACACACTTTCTTGTTCGCCGCCCTCGTGATACAGCGTCACATCGACTTCTGCCGCCTCTTCAGCAAACGGCCCCACTGCCTCGAGTGCGGCCTCGAGCACTTGCTGAAAACTGCGTCCGATTTCACCCGTCCAGCAAATCAATAAGCTGCGCGCTGATTCGTCATATTCCAAGCCGGGTTCGTCAGGCTCAAGGCTTTTGGCATCGGCCAACGTTTCAACCTCAAGGTACGCGAGCCACGGTTGCAGCGCTTGCTCGATTTGTTGACGAGTGACTCCCTCAACAACAGGGATCTCAGCGTGTACGTGAACTTCCATGCGCATGGCTGCGCTCTCTCTTAAGGTATCGAGCACAATTTTATCACGCGCACTGCGCGCGCAGGAACTCGACTGAGCATCATGCGTCGCTTAACTCGCAGCAACCCCCGCGAGGGCCTGATCGAGAAACACCCGCGATTGCGCTAATACGGCGCGACGCCACGCCGGATCACTGGGATAAAACGCTTCAATGTATTCCTTGAATAAGGATGCAGATTGCTGCGGGTGTTGCATGCCATGCTTGCGCAACCAAGCCAACGAGAGATTGGCCTTTTGCATGTCAGCGCGCGAACGCGTACCAAACTCAATCACCACTGCGGTCGTTTCTGCTTTCGGTAATGCCGCAATAAAGGCATCGACCAACAAGCCTTGATAACGTGCTAACGCTTTGTGCGTACTGCCTTGTAAATTGACGGCACGTTCGCCCCACCAACGGCGTGCACGTTCACGCGCGGCTGAACCTTCGTCGTGGAAACACAGGAACACGTGATCAAGAAACGGTCCAATACCGGTGTGTAAATCGATGATCGCTGCATGTCGCGCATGCCCCACATGTTCACGTACTGCTTGGTGAAATGCACTGTTGGCCCACTGCGCTCGTGCACCACCATAAAACACGCCATCGGCGTAATCGTACTGACCGCCGTTGTACGCATCAGAAAACGCTTGCTCGCCGTGCTGCACACGAAACGCATCGAGTGCCGTTAAGATTTGCGCAAAGGTGTGCTCGTCCCATTGCGTTGGCACCAGATGCGGATGTAACGCGGCGTAGCCAGTATTTGTCGGATACGGTTGATCGTGGTCGATAAAATTTCGATTGAGATCAACGCCCTCTTCGGTCACGCGCTGATGATGCGCAAAGCCCCACGGATTGTGTCCATGAAAAAACACCATCGCCGCCCCAGGTGGAATACGCGTTGCACCACCACCACGCATCCAAGCCACTTGCGCAGCCGAACCCGAATAGCCCTCAATACCATGCGTGCCGCAACCGGCCACCATCACGCGCGGTGCATCAGGACGCCCTAAGACCGCCACATCCAAGGCCAGCGCTTCCCCGTCGGGTCCGCGCTGGGTGGGATGTTCATACGACGCGATTTGCGCACCACTGGCGCGAGCGGTGGCTAGAAATTTTTCACGCGCTTGGGCGTAGGTGTCAGAAAACACACTCAGATCAACACTGGTTTGGGTCATGGGCCTTATCTCCACAGCAACGTACGAGTCGACGCACAAACCGTGCGCACGAGATTGTGATTGAACACCAAAACACGGATGGCTGCGCGTATGTCGGCTGCATGAATTCGAAATGCACATCAAAACGCGCGCAACGGCACGCATGGGTGCGGTATCGTTGCGTCTATGGAACTCTTTAATCTTGGCGATCTTACTGATCGCAACCAACCCGCAGACGCACTCGCCCTCATCGATTGCCTAGATTGGGCCAAACCGCGCGAGTACACGCATGGCGACATCGACCGTGCAGCCCAAGCCTGCGCGCGCGGTTTATTGCGCCGCGGGTTAGTCCGTGGTGATGCGGTGGCTATTTTGTCGGCCAATCGCGCCGAGTTTTTGATTGCCTATTTCGGCATCATGCGTGCCGGCATGATCGCCGTGCCGGTCAATCATAAATTTCCGCGCGACACCATTGCGTTTGTTCTTGAAGATTCCGGTAGCAAGCTCGCGCTGTGCGATGCCGAACGCTTACCCATGGTGCCCGCTGGTTTACCCACCGTGGCGCTCGATGATGCGCACGCATGGGATGCCCTACTCGATCACGGAACGTTTGAAACCGTGCGCCCGAGTCCCCATGAAACCGCGATGATTTTGTATACCTCGGGTTCCACGGGTCGACCCAAAGGGGTGCCGCTTTCGCACGACGGGCATTTGTGGGCAGTGCGCTCGCGCTTACGCGGCGGCCCCTATCACGATCAACGCTTGATCGTGGCTGCGCCGTTATTTCACATGAATGGCTTAGGTACGTCGAAGTTTGTGTTTGCCGCGCATGCACGCATGGTGTTATTGCCGCAATTTGATGCCAAGCGTTATGTTGAAGCGATTGGCCGTTGGCAGATCACTTGGCTCACCTCAGTGCCTACCATGCTCGCCATGGTGATGCGCGAAAAAACCACCCTCGCTGCCACCGATCTATCGAGTGTGCGCTTCGTGCGTATGGGCTCAGCACCCACCACACAAAAACTCATCGACGATATTCGTGGCACGTTTCACAACGCCGTCATTTCAAATGCCTATGGCACCACCGAATCCGGTCCGGTGATGTTCGGGCCGCACCCCAAAGGATTAACGAAAGCCGATTTATGTTTGGGTTGGCCTTTGCCAGAGGTCGAAGTGCGTATTGTTGACGCGCAAGGTCGCGATGCCGACGAAGGCGTGTTGTGGATTCGTACACCAGCCAACATGCAAGGCTATTTGCATCTACCCGAAAAAACACGCGAGGTACTGACGCCAGAAGGGTGGTACATCTCGGGGGATGTGTTTGCACGCGATCACCAAGGTGCCTATGCGTTTGTTGGGCGCGCCGATGACATGTTTGTCTGCGGCGGTGAAAATATTTATCCAGGTGAAGTCGAGCACATGCTTGAAAAACACCCCGACATTATTCAAGCCTGCGTGGTGCCCGTGCCCGATGACCTAAAAGGCGAAAAACCATTTGCGTTTGTCGTGCTACGTTCAGGCGCCACGCTCAGCGAAGACGCAGTCAAGGCCTATGCGCTTGAACACGCGCCGGCGTATCAACATCCACGCCAAGTGGTGTTTATGCCCGAGCTGCCTTTGGCGGGCACCAATAAAATCGATCGCAAGGTATTACGCGACCAAGCGCTCAAACTTTGGCCACAAGCCCCCGCCACACGCTAGCTAGCATAGTTGAGCGGTAGGGCGGTGGTGTATTTCATTTGCTCCATGGCAAACGACGAACTCACGTCGTACAAATCAGCAATCTTGATGAGCTTTTTATACACCGTGTCATAGCCTGCGATGTCCGGCACCACCACCCGCAATAGGTAATCGACATCGCCGCTCATGCGATACATCTCGAGTACCTCGGGAATATCTTTCACGCCACGGGTAAAGCGCTCAAGCCAGGCTTGGGTATGTTGGTTAGTACGAATCGACACAAACACCGTCACCCCGACCCCTAACGCAGCGGGGTCGCACAGCGCCACATTTTTGCGAATGACGCCTGCATCGCGCAGTTTTTGAACGCGCCGCCAACACGGGGTTGGAGACAAATGCACACGCGCCGCGAGCGTCGCCAGCGGCAGGTCAGCGTCTTGCTGCAACAGCGTAAGAATCTTACGATCGATGGCATCCATAGAATTTTTTTCTACTGTTTTGTTTAATCAAAGAATATTTTCCCGAATTATGCGGCCATGCGCCAGTGATTTAGTAGCCATTTGCTCGAGTGGCTGTCTAGACTGAGCGATTCATCCACTCCGGATCTGACCGATGAACCCCCTGCGCGTCTTCACCAAACACCCCACCACCGTCAACGAAACGTACACCGAGCACTTGTGCTCAGCGTGGTCGTTTGGATTTCGGATGCTCGGGGCGAGTGTGGCCTGCATCCTGCATGGCATCTTTCCGTTTTTGTTTGTGACCACCGGGAGCAGTACCATTCGGGCGTTATACGAGCGCATGGTGACGCACCGCGCGCGCATCAAACCGGACACGCCGGTTAACTCCATCGGATAAGCCCGACGCACCACGGTGCGTGCGGTCACTGTATCTCGGTCTTTGTTGAGGAATTCTCCGCATGCATCCGCCACCCACTGCAACCGCGCTTGACCACCTTGGTGCCATTGTTCGTGACCTGGCGGCAGGTGCTGCACGTTGGGAGCAGATGGGATTTTTACTCACACCTGTGAGTCGTCAACGTGGTCGCCTGCCAGGGCGCGAGGATGAAAGCTTATGGGCCTCAGCCAACCGTTGCGCGGTGTTTGAAACGGGCTATCTTGAATTGATTGGCTTGGTCGACACGCAAGCATTCAACCCTTGGGAAAAATTCTTGCAGCGCTTTGAAGGCGGACACTTACTCGCCTTGCGCGTGCCCAATGCCGATGCCGCTTGGACACGCTTAAGTGGACAACCCGTTGCGCTCGATGCACCGGTACAACGACAACGCCAACTCGATGTCGATGGTGTGCAACAAACCATGCGCTTTCGTAATATTTTTAGTCGGGATGCAGCGTGTCCAGAAGGTCGCTACATCGTGATCGAACACCAAACACCGGCATATTTATGGCAACCGCGCTATCTCACGCACCCCAATGGCGCGCGCGCACTCACGGCGGTGATGCTTTGCGCTGAGGACACCGAGGCCCTGGCCACGCGCTTAGCTATCTTATGCGAAGCCCCCACGATAAACGCCGGCGATGGCTCGCTCCATGTCCAGCCTCCCGGCGGCGGGCGCATCGAGCTCTACACCCCACAGATTTGGGCCCAGCGCTATGGCACCGCGCCCGAAGTGCGCCCGTGTTTCGCGGGCGTTGAAATACGTTTCGCCTCACGCACCCGCGCCGCGGCCTTGATGGCGCAAAATGGCGTCTCGGTACAGGCTGGCTTGAACGAAGAGCGCTTCGTTTTGCCCGCGTCCACAAACGGCATCCTGATGAGGCTTGTTGAATGAACGTCACTCGCGAACTAGACCATGTTGGCGTCGCCATCAAAGACCTTGAACGTGGTCGCGCTATTTATCAACGCTTGGGGTTTCGTCTGACCGCACGCAGCATCCATTCTGGGTCGCGTGAACCCGGTGGTCCCGTCGAACCATGGGGGTCAGGCAATCACTGCGCAATGTTTGAACAAGGTTATTTAGAAATTATTGGGCTCACCGATCCCACGCGCTATAGCTCGGTGCAGCCAATGGTGGCTGCGTATGAAGGTCTACATATTGTGGCCATCGGCTGCGGCAGTGCCGATGCCGCGTACGCCGAATTTCAACGCGCCGGTGCGCCAGTCGATGCGGTGCGTTCTTTAGAACGTGATGCGACATTCGGCGTGCACGACGAAGCCATTCGTCGCGCGCGGTTTCGTAACATGTATGTGGATCGCACCACCTTTTCGGAAGCGAAGTTTTTATTTATCGAGCACTTGACCCGCGATGTGTTGTGGCAACCTCATTTGCTACAACATCCCAATTCTGCGGTCGGCATTGAAGCGGTGTACTTTGTTTCGAACGATCCGGCAGCAACCGCGCAAAAATTTGCCGGACTGTTTTCGCAAGACCATCAAGAAATGCATGGCGCGCATCGATTGCGTTTGGCACGCGGCGAACTATGGGTGACCACCCCTGAGGCGTGGCGCAGTCGCGTTCCAGGAAAGTTTTTACCACCCTTACCTGCACCCGCAGGGTTTGGAGTGCGTGTGCGGTCATTAGCAACGGCGCGAGAATGGCTCACCCAACAAGGCGTTGCCATTCAAACGGGCATGCACGATGGTTCTAGTTTTTGGGTCGCACCGGAAGAAGCTGGCGGCGCCGCGATTCAATTTATTCAAGCGTAAATCTTTTCAACATCACAACACGTAACCACAGGAAAAAACCATGAAGGCAGCAGTCATTCACGAACACGGCGGGCCAGGCAGCATCAAATACGAATCTAATTTTCCAGATCCGACGCCAGCACCCGATGAGGTGATACTCAAAGTCGGCGCAGCCACACTGAACTATCACGATGTCTTCACGCGTAAAGGCATGCCTGGTATCAAAGTGCCGATGCCTTGCATTCCGGGTCTGGACTTTGCCGGTGAAATTGTTGAAGTCGGCAAGGAAGTCAAAGGCTGGCATGTGGGTGATCGCGTCATGGTCGATCCCGTCGATCGTAAAAATGCCGGTGGCCTGCTGGGTGAAATGCGTCCTGGTGGATTGGCTGAGTTGTGTGCAGTGCCCGATCATCATTTAGTCAAACTGCCCGATGACGTGTCTTACGAAGCCGCCGCCTGCTTACCGGTTGCCTACGGCACAGCACTGCGCATGATGTACACCATTGGCCAAATCAAAGAAAAAGAGCGCGTGATGATTCTGGGCGCCTCCGGTGGCGTGGGCACGTGCTGCGTACAACTGGCCAAAATGGTCGGCGCAGAAGTCATCGCCTGTGCTTCGAACCCAGACAAACTCAAGCGCTTGGGTGAATTGGGGGCCGATCATTTGCTGGATTACACCCAGGTCGATTTTATGAAATGGACCTACGAAAAATTCGGTAAACCACATCGTCGTAAATTTGAAGGCGGCATGGATGTGGTGGTGAACTACACGGGCGGAGACACGTGGGTTAAATCGATGCGTGTGTTGCATCGTCGTGGTCGTTTGCTGACCTGCGGCGCAACCGCCGGCTATGATCCGCAAGAGGATTTACGTTTTATGTGGACCTTCGAGCTACAAATCTTGGGTTCAAATGGCTGGATGCGCGAAGATTTATTCACGCTGCTCGACTTGGTACAAACAGGCAAACTCAAACCGGTGATCGATAAAACTTTCCATCTCTCGCAAGCCAACGAAGCCTTCGCGATGCTCGAAGATCGCGTGGTGTTTGGCAAAGTGGTGGTGAAACCATGAGCGCCGGCGAACAACCCGCAGTGTTAGATCTACCCGCGATTCAAGCCATCTTTGATCGCTCACCGTTTATTAGTTTTCTGGGCTTAAAGGCCACTGCGCTCGATCATGCCAAGAGCACGTTCTCTGCGCGCATGCCGTTGCGTCCCGAACTCGAGCGTCGAGCCGGCACCAAGCAATTTCATGGCGGACCGATTGCATCGTTTATTGATACGGTTGGTGATTTTGCCATCGGCATGCTGGCAGGCGGTGGCGTGCCCACCATTAACTTGCGTATCGATTATCTGCGTCCAAGCGTAGGGGATTATTTAGATGCAACTGCCGTGGTGCGTCGCGCAGGCAAAAGCACCGCCGTCATTGATATCGATGTGTTTGGTCCAGACGGTAAGTTGGTGGCGGTTGGACGAGGCACGTACTCACCGAGCGTGAGTTAATTCGTTTTATTTCTAGGAAATTTCCATGCGCACTCTGTACCGAATACACGCTCTTGTGCTGGCCTTGCTGATCAGCGCCTTCGTCAGCCATGTGTTTGCTCAACCACAGCAGAAAGTGGTGTTTGGTACGGTCACTGCAGTCACCCCATCGTTGGGAGTGATTGTGGTGGCCAAGGCGCTGGGATTTTTTAAAGACGAAGGATTAGATGTTGAGATTGTTGAATTCAACGGCACTGGCACCTTACTTCCGCAAATGACCGCAAAACGCGTGCAGGTGGGTTACCCCAACCCCGATGTGCTGATGATTTCGCGTCAACCCGGCAAAGATCCGCTACCACTGAAGTTTTTTTATAACGCCACGCGTGAATCGGGTTGGGAGTTTGTGGTGCTCTCAGATTCACCGATCAAAACGCTGAATGATCTACGCGGAAAAAAACTGGGCGTGGGTTCGCTAACCTTTGGCAACATCCCCATCACCCGCGCCATGTTTAAGGAGCTAGGTATTGAGGTAGAGCTCACGCCAGTGGGGGTTGGTGCACCGGCCTTTCTAGCCTTACGTGAACGCAAAATCGATGCGTTAAATTTATTTGATTCGCAACACGCGACCATCGAAACGCAAGGCACCGCGATCCGTCGGTTGGCTATGCCGAAAAAATACAAAGATCTATTTTCAAACGGACTGATCGCGCATGAAGATACGCTGCGTGACAATCCTAAAATGCTGATCGGGTTTGGTCGTGCCGTGGCCAAGGCCAGCGTGTATTGCGAAACCAATCGTGAAGCCTGCATTCGTGCGTACTGGACGCTCTACCCCAATCAAAAACCAACGGGTGTAGATGAAGCCAAGGCGGTGGCAGATGGCGTCCGTATCATGGGTGCACGCTTTGATAAGTACCTCGACTTTGATGGTGCCAAAGAACGTCGCTGGGGTGAGTTTCCGTTACAAGCGTGGAAAGATTTTGCCAACACTTTGTACGAAGGCGGCCAACTCACCACGCGCGATATTCCTGTTGAAACATGTTTCACCAATGCGCTCGTCCCTGAGATGATGAAATTTGATGCCGCCGCCATTGTGACGCGTGCCCGTAGCGGAAAATAACCCACCTCTGAGCTCACCCATGCGTACAACCGCAGCACTGGTACTCGTCTTTAGTTTGTTCTCTGGCGTTGCGAGTGCACAGCAAAAACCAGCCGTTGAAAAAATCACCTTCGGCTTGGTGAGCGCACTCACCCCAGTAAATGGCCAAATTCTGGTAGCCAAACACTTGGGTTACTTGGCCGAAGAAGGGATCGATGTCGAGACCGTGGTGTTTAATGGCACCGCCATCCTATTGCCACAGCTCATGCAAAAGCGCGTCACGATCGGCTTTCCTAATCCCGATCCACTGATCATCGCGCGTCAACCAGGACGAGAAGCGCTACCGCTGAAATTTTTCTATAACGTAATCCGCGAAAACGTTTGGGAATTCGCAGTGCCCGCAGCGTCTCAAATTAAAACGCTGGCCGATTTAAAAGGGCGACGTTTAGCAGTTGGCGCACTCACCTTTGGCAATATCCCGCTGACACGCGCCATGTTTAAAGAGATGGGCATCGACGTGGGTCGCGATCTTGAATTGGTCCCAACCGGATTGGGCGCGCCTGCGTTTCTTGCTTTACGCGATGGACGCGTAGATGCGCTGAATTTATTCGATACGTTACATACGCAACTCGAACTCTCTGGTACGCCGATCCGTCGGTTAAAAATGCCTGCGCAGTACGCCGAGCTTTTTTCAAACGGCTTAATCGCACACGAAGACACACTGCGTCAACAGCCGCGCTTACTCATCGCATTTGCACGCGCTTTTGCCAAGGCCACGTTGGTGTGTAACGCCAATCGTGCTGGCTGCGTGAAGGCGGCATGGAAAGAGCAACCACAACTCAAACCACAAGGCGATGAAACGCGCGCGCTCGCCGAGTCGGT
>CANIIA010000026.1 GCA_947467435.1 Betaproteobacteria bacterium | reverse complement strand
ACCGATACAAGGCCTTGCACGCCGTCGAACCAAAGGTCGATAAGCGCTCCGTTTGAGCGCTATCGCAACGCGGACAAGCCACCGCCTCGAGACGAACCCGCGGCTGCCACACCATGGGATGGATCGACACATTGGCTGGGGTAGACAACGGCGGCGAGGCACAAGCCGCAGGCGGTGCAATACCATAACGACGCAATTTGTCGCGACCCGCTGCGCTGATCCAATCAGTGGTCCATGCCGGCGCACGTTGCAGGCAGATTTCTACGTGCGAAAAACCCGCATCACACAACGCATCGCGCACAGCCGCTTCAATCACTTCGGTGGCAGGACAACCTGAGTACGTCGGCGTCAAGGTCACGCGTAACTGCGTAGGCGAAAGTTCTTCGACGTGACGCACAATCCCTAAATCACATACCGAGACTGCAGGTACCTCAGGGTCAAGCACCGTATGCAATGCAGCCCAAGCGCGCGTGAGCGTATCTGTCATCGTCGATTCACGCACACTCACCATACCGCACCCGGATAAGCACGCTGCAGGTGCTGCATCTCTGCGAGTAAAAAACCCATGTGCTCTGAATGCACCCCACAACGCCCAGTGCTACAAAACGCATTTAATTGCGGCACTTGCAACTGTGCCGCCTCTAACACCGATTGCATCTGCGACATCCAAGACGCGCGCAATGTGGACCATGCCGGCCCCAAGCCTTGCGTCGCGGCGGCGCGATCGATTGCATCTTCAACAAATAACTCGCTCACATACGGCCACAGCAAACCCAATGCATGTTGCATCCGCTTGGCTGAAACATCCGTGCCATCGCCTAACCGGACCACCCAATCGGCATAATGCTGTTGGTGATAGCGCGCCTCTTTGATAGCTTTCTCAGCAATCGCTGCAAGGGCTTTGTCATTGGAGCGTAACAACGCCGTCCACACCAACACCAACAAAGAAGCGATCATGCAGTTGCGCAATACTGTTTGCGCAAAATCACCTGGCGCTGCAGATCCATCTAACGCGTTGGGTAACTCGACCAAGGTGGGATTAAAGTAATCGCGCTCATCCCGCAAAAACGCCAATTGATCTTCGTCATAGCGCACGCCATTCAGCGTCGCGTGCAAATCACCGGCGTGGGTGTATAGGGCGCGGGCCTGACCAATCAAATCCAGCGCCATGTTGGTGAGCGCAATATCTTCTTCAAGCACTGGTGCGTGACCACACCACTGTCCCAAGCGCTGCGCAAGAATTAGACACGTGTCTGCTAAACGCAGCACGTAACGTAATTCAGGCGAGTCGTGAATAGAAATTGAGGCTTGCATGCGCGTTACATATGATCGACAGCATCAGGCAAGCGATAAAAACTCGGGTGCCGATATACCTTGTCTTCTGCCGGATCGAAATAAGTTTCTTTGTTTTGCGGATCACTGGCTGTGATGTGATCGGCGCGCACGACCCAAACGCTGCATCCTTCTTGGCGGCGCGTGTACACATCGCGCGCCATTTGAATCGCCATTTTTGCGTCGCTGGCGTGCAGGCTGCCGCAATGTTTGTGATCTAACCCCGCGCGCGCACGCACAAACACTTCCCATAACGGCCATTCTTGCGCTGGCTGATTCATGCAGCCTCCTGTTGTATGGTGTGTTTTTGTGCATGCGCCATCGCAGCTTCACGCACCCAAGCACCGGCTTGCCAAGCATTGACGCGCGCACTTAAACGTTCACGATTACACGGCCCTTCGCCACCCACCACTTGCCAAAACTCTGACCAATCAATCGCACCAAAATCCCAATGCCCACGTGCGGCGTTCCACTGCAACGCCGGATCGGGCAATGACACACCAAGCACGCGTGCTTGCTCCACGGTGGCATCTACAAATTTTTGACGCAGCTCATCATTTGAGATGCGCTTAATACCCCAACGCATGCCTTGCGCTGAATTGGGTGATTGATCATCGGGCGGCCCAAACATCATTAAGCACGGCCACCACCAACGATTGACCGCATCCTGCACCATGGCGCGCTGCGCATCGGTGCCTTGTTGCATCATGGTGAGTAACGCATCAAAGCCTTGGCGTTGATGAAAACTTTCTTCGCGGCAAATCCGAATCATGGCGCGCGCATACGGCGCATAAGAGCATCGACAAATCGGCACTTGATTCATGATGGCGGCACCGTCGACCAACCAACCAATCGTACCGACATCGGCCCAAGTGAGTGTGGGGTAATTAAAGATCGAACTGTATTTGGCCTGCCCACTGTGCAAGGCTTCAAGTAATTCATCACGACTGACGCCGAGCGTTTCTGCAGCGGCGTACAAATACAAACCGTGGCCACCTTCGTCTTGTACTTTGGCCAATAAAATCGCTTTACGCTTTAAGGTTGGTGCACGCGTAATCCAATTGCCCTCAGGCAGCATGCCGACAATTTCTGAGTGCGCGTGCTGACTGATTTGCCGAATAAGTGTTTTTCGATAATGCGCTGGCATCCAATCTTTGGCTTCGATAAATTCACCCGCATCAATGCGCGCATCAAACCGCGTTTGTAACGCGGCCTCATCTGCAGAGCGCACCGCAGGGGTTGCGTCTTTTGGCGCGGTATCCATCGCTTGCGTATACATAAGTTCTCCGTAGGCTAAACAGCACCAATCAATACAACTGCACTAAGCTTGGCGACGATCAAACACGCGACGCGCTTTACCCACCAAGGTACGTTGCAACACATTTGCCGCCAATACTTCGACGTACGCGGAGACGCCAATCATGGTTTTCACGCGATGCGTGACCCAAGCGCTCATGGCGCTAATTTCTTCCGCCGACAAAGCGCCCAGGTGCGATTGCAATTCGCAGCGAATCACGAGCGTATCGAGTAAGCCTTCGCGGCTAACATGGATTTCATATTGCCCGGACAGTTTTCCGTGTTGCAGAATAATTTCTTCAATCTGCGTGGGAAATAAATTGACCCCACGAACAATCAACATGTCGTCGCTGCGACCAACAATTTTTCCGATACGTCGAAAAGGTCGAGCGGTGGGTGGCAACAACCGGGTGAGATCACGCGTGCGATAACGAATCACTGGCATGGCCTCTTTGGTCAGTGAGGTAAACACCAATTCACCCTCGCAACCATCGGGCAATACCGCACCCGTGTCGGGATCAATAATTTCTGGATAAAAGTGGTCTTCCCAAACGACCGGACCGTCTTGCGTTTCAACGCACTCACTGGCGACCCCTGGACCCATGACTTCGGATAGGCCATAGATATCCACCGCTTTGAGTCCACCCGTTGATTCGATGTCGGCACGCATGGCCTCGGTCCAAGGTTCGGCGCCAAAAATCCCGATCTCTAAAGAACTTTCGCGTGCATCGAGCCCATTGCGCGTGAACTCTTCGATCAACACCTGCATGTAGCTTGGCGTCACCATGATCACGCGGGGCTTAAAATCTTGAATGAGCTGCAACTGTTTTTCGGTTTGCCCCCCCGACATTGGAATCACCGTACAACCGAGTTTTTCTGCGCCGTAATGCGCGCCCAAGCCACCAGTAAACAACCCGTAACCATAAGCCACGTGCACTAAATCGCCGGGGCGTGTGCCGGCAGCACGCATCGAACGCGCGACCAGTTGCGCCCAATGTTCGATGTCTTGGCGGGTGTATCCGACCACCGTGGGTTTTCCGGTCGTACCAGAAGATGCATGCACCCGACGTACTTGATCGCGCGGCACCGCAAACATGCCAAACGGATAATTTGCGCGCAGGTCTTGTTTGCTCGTGAATGGAAACAGCGCAAGATCTTCCAGTCGACGCAAGTCACTTGGATGCACACCTTTTGTATCAAATGCTTGTCGGTAATGCGGCACGTTGTCATACGCATGTTGTAAGGACCAACGCAGGCGTTGCAATTGCAAGGCCGCAATCTCGTCGCGCCCTGCGCGCTCGATGGGATCTAATTCAGACAACGCGGGGGCCACTACGCGCATTGCGTTGCTCCTGTCGACGTCTGTTGAATAACCGAGCGGCCAAGCATCGTGTACGAACGCCCTCTAAAGACTGCGATACGTTCCTGATGTTGATTCCAAACCACCACGTCATACACGCCGGTTCGGCCGCTGCGACTGACTTCAGCCGCCGTCGCGGTGAGTACGTCATTCAGTTTGGCGGGCGCGATAAAGTTCACATCAAATCCTGCCGCCACCGTGGTCTCGTTATATGAATTGCAGGCAAACGCAAAGGCGCTATCCGCCAACGTGGCGATCAAGCCACCGTGACACGTCTCGTGTCCGTTCAACATGTGCTCAAGCACAGTCATACGCATACTCGCCGTACCGGGGGTGATGTGAATCAAGTGAATGCCGAGCGATGTTGTCGCACGATCGTTGGCCAACATCGCAGCGGCCACCGCTTCGGCCAAGGCTTGGGTATCGGGCGCAGTCACCGAGCGTGTCATTCAGCGTCCTCCTGTCAGGAACTCACGTAAATTTCAGGCGTATACAACTTTCGATCAACCGACCGGTCGGTCGAAAAATGGCAGGATACGGGGTTTTTCTTGGCGAATCAAACGCGCCGCCAAGAATTTTTTAACCCACTGTATTTAAATAATTTCTGCTGAAATTTGCGCGGCAACGAGTTCCGCTGTCGCAGCCGATAGGGTCCAACCCAAATGACCGTGTCCCGTGTTGTAGAACACCCCGGGGGCACGGCCGCGCCCAACCCGCGGCATCATGTCCGGCATCATCGGACGTAACCCGGCCCAGGGCACCACCCGTTCCGTACGCACATTAGGAAAACACTGCGCCACCCAATCAATCAGCGGAAGAATCCGCGCGTGCCGAATATCCCGATCCACGCCGGCAAATTCAGCAGTGCCCGCCACACGCAATCGTTGCGCACCCAAACGACTGGTCACAAGTTTTGCAGCGTCATCTAGCAAACTCACTTGCGGCGCGCCCGCTTGGCTTTGCGCATCATCTAGATGCACGGTGATTGAATAGCCTTTCACTGGATACACGTTGAGCCGATCACCCAGTTGCGCGGCCAATGCCCGACTCGCAGTACCAGCACAAATCACCACGCCATCCGCGAGCAACAGCGGTTCGAACGCTTGGCCAGAAAGATGCACATGTACAGCCTCTGGCCGACGCTGCACACGCTCGACATTTACGCCGTACAACATGCGCACACCCAAACGCTGGCACGCCGCAGCTAAACCCGTCGTGAATTGATGAATATCTCCGGTTGAATCGCTTTCGGTATACCAACCACCATAATACTGCCCAACCAAATTGGGTTCGATTGCACGCATTTCTTCTGGCGTAACAGCGCGACGTGCTAAGCCTCCCGCGGCAAGCAATTTTGAGACACTGGCGGCGTGATCAAAGCCAGCGCGATCGCGGTAGATATGCAAAATGCCGCACGCCGCATGATCAAACGAAATTCCCGCTTCGCTCGCCCAAGCAAATAAATACTCGCGTGCAGCAATCGCTAAGCGCGCTGTTTCGGTGGTGTTTTTTTCGTAGCGAGGAATAGCCGCCAAGAATTCAGCAAACCAAGACAACTTGTGCCAGCTAGGCGCAGGACGCACCAAGAGCGGTGCGTCGCGGCGCATTAACCAGCGCAGCGCTTTTACGATGGTGCTGGGATGGTTCCACACCTCGGCATTGCACGCGGATAACTGCCCGCCGTTTGCAAACGATGTTTCCATCGCTGCGTAGCGATGCGATTCAATCACAGTGACTTGATAGCCACGTTTGGCCAAGGCGTACGCAGTCGTGACGCCGGTAATGCCAGCGCCAATCACGATCATCGATTTCATGTGATTCAAGCTCCTGAACGCCGAGAGATAGGCATCTCCCACGCACCATGCGTGATCGATACCCCCTCTGTTCAGAACCTGAGAGATTCACGCTGTCGGTAGCCACGCGCAGAACAGCGCGTCGAGACCAAGTTTGCGTTTGCTCCTTCGGTGCTTGCCAGCGACGAAACAGGCAAGCTCTTCAGAGTTTTACCAGTGCAAACGGTCCGTGGGCCTGAGAGTTTCCGGGGCGGTTGCTCCTTCGGCGCTGCGTGAGGTTACATTACACCCGCAGTCTCTCCCGCTTGCACAACAATCCATACGATATCACTGATCGTCGCGCATGCGGGGCATCCATGACAAATCGGTTGTCAAACTCGGCAAGTAAAGTCATCCGAATGTCACGTAGTCGCGCTTAAAATAAGGCATGTTTCGCGCCCCTGCCCTGCTACCAGTTTTCATGCTGTTCGTGCTATTTCAGCACGCACACGCTGCTCGTCCGTTTATGACAGATGACGCGCGCTTGACCACAGCAGGAAGTTGCCAGCTCGAGAGTTGGTCGCGTTTTTATCGGAGCAAAACAGAACTCTGGGCGCTCCCCGCCTGCAATCCAACAGGAAATTTTGAACTCACTGTTGGTGGCGACCAAAGCCGTGCAACAGGTGAACCTCGCACCGGCGATTTAGTGGTTCAGGGTAAGAGCTTATTTCGAGAAATGACCAGCGGTGGCTGGGGATGGGGACTGGCTGTTGGTACAACGCACCACCCGAGCAGCACCAGCGGTCCGAATGGGTTGGGCAATCACTACGCCTATTTGCCTATCTCGATATCTACATTGAATGATCGAGTCATCGTGCACACCAATGTTGGTCTGTTACGCGACAAAGCGTCCCATCAAGATCGAAAAACTTACGGCATCGGGGCTGAAATCGCGGCTACTTCACGCCTGTTGTTGATTGCAGAAACATTTGGCGATCACACCGCACGACCCTACTGGCAAACCGGCGTACGTTACTCGGTCATTCCAAACTTATTTCAAGTCGATGCGACGATCGGGCAGCAGTTCAATGGCCCAAGCAGCGGTCGCTGGTTGTCTTTTGGACTGCGCTACACGCCAGACAAATTTTTCTAACGCACGCCCACACCGCGCTTGAGCCGCAGGCTAGCGCTTAGCCCTTGACGCGATTGCGATACTCGCCAGTACGCGTATCAATTTCAATTTTGTCGCCAGTCTCGCAAAACAGCGGGACTGCCACTTCAAACCCGGTGGCGAGTTTGGCAGGCTTGAGCACTTTGCCCGACGTATCACCCCGCACGGCAGGCTCGGTGTAACTGATTTCGCGCACTAGAGTTTGTGGAATTTCGACACCGATGGGACGATCGTTATAAATCACGATCTCTGCTGGCAACCCATCCTCTAGATAACTCAGCGCATCGCCCATGGCATCAGCGTCGACTTCGTACTGATTAAAGTCCGCGTCCATAAACACATACGAGGGCTCAGCAAAATACGAGTAAGTGACTTCTTTTCGTTCGAGCGTGACCATCTCGAATTTTTCATCGGCCTTGAACACGGTTTCGGTTCCCGAGCCGGTGAGCAAGTTTTTGAGTTTCATTTTCACGACCGACGCATTGCGGCCCGATTTACTGAACTCGGCCTTTTGTACAACCAAGGCATCTTTACCAACCATAATGACGTTGCCTGAGCGTATCTCTTGAGCAGTTTTCATTGTGTTTCCGTTCTGTACTGTAGGGTCTAAATCACCGCCGAAATCAACGCAGTAAAAATGAGCGCGCCGACTAATTCAGCCCGCTATTCTAGCCGTTTCGCGCAAAACCGCGCCAAATTGCTCGCCAAATCCCCGAACCCCCGCAGCTGCACTGCCCAACGCGGTGCGTGCGTTTGCAGCAACGGCAGGACATCGACAAACGCTTGCCATACATCGGTGGGTGACTCAGCAAACGCGTGCTGGGCATTCCATGCTTGCCAAAACTGTGTCAGCGCCACACGTGGTTGGGGTGCGAGCGCCTCGGCATAGCAGGCCAACAACGCGGCCACCTTTTGCTGATGCACCCGACCCTCTTGTGGATAGGCTTGCCACACACAAGCACGCGCCGCCCAAAACGCACGTACCAATGAATCCTCGCCGCGCACGAAATTGCAATCACTGATCTGCAGCAATTGGTCGTACTGCGGTTGTTCCATAAATGGCAGCACATGAAGTTGCACGGCCCCGCATGGGTGAGTCGTACCAGCGCGAAGTGCAGCACCGCCGATCAGCGTTTGTAATTGCACGCGCATCGGGCTGTCGCATACGGCTAAGTGAATCGGTTGCTCACTTTGGGTCCATGCGGCAAACAACCCCGGTAAGGCCGGGTTCTCATATCCAAATAATGAAATGTGTAACGCGTCTTCTTGCACAGACGCAACACCGCGCGCCGACCAAAAATCATGCCGTCGTTGCGCCCGCGTTGCGGTGTCGTCGCAATGGATCAGGTCATCGCTGGTATGCAGCAATCCACCGGTCCCTGCGCGTACGCCAGGAAAAAAATAATAGCGATTCAACTTCAAACGCGGATGCGGTGAAGGTAAACCGTGGTGTGTGTGCACCCAATCTTCGGCGCTGAAATATTCCAGTACCACCCACACATGTGCTCGATCGACCAATTGATCAACATAAGACGGCGGTAGACCACACGCAAAGGCCTCAATCACAGCGATAGGACACGGTGATGCTGGCAACGTCCACGCCATGTCTTGGCGCCAATGATGCACCGTCAAACTGCCATGGCCGGGCTGACCAAACCGCCAACCCACCCCATCGGATGCGTGGTGTGCGCCATCGATCGGCGAGACAAACTGCGCAGGACGCAAGGCCATCAAGGCCTGCGGTTGGTCGATAAAGAGTCGCACCTCGGCCTGTTGCTCCTGCATCAATTGATCCGCGAGACGCCAACACACCGCGGCGTCTCCGAAGTTATCCACGACTTTGCAGAAAATATCGTAATGCATACGCACAGTCTGCCTGTCCCTCAAGCAGAGCTCAAGCGCACGCTATCTGAGAAGCGTTACCCGCTCAGTGCATACAGAGTCTGTACACTCGCATCAATGGACATGGATGTCATCATCATCGGCGCAGGTGCTGCGGGTTTATTTTGCGCGGCGCATGCCGCGCAACGCGGTCGCCGTGTACTGCTCATCGAGCATGCCCAGAACATTGGTGAACGCATCCGGATTTCTGGTGGTGGCCACTGCAACTTCACCAATCGCGAAGTCAGCGCCAAGAATTATCTGTCGCAAAACCCACATTTTTGTCACTCCGCACTCGCGCAATACAGTGCGGCAGATTTCATCGCGTTCATTACCTCGAACGGGATTGCGTATCACGAAAAAACACTTGGGCAGTTATTTTGTGATGGTAGCGCCACACAAATCACCAATCTCTTGATCGCGCAATGTCTTGCCGCAGAGGTGCAATGGGCGCATCCGGCGCAGGTGTTGCATGTCGAAAAAATTGCTAAAGCATCCTCTACAGAAGCAACCCCACATAACCCACGGCGATTTTGTGTGCACACCAACGTCGGGACGTTTCGTTGCACATCGCTCGTGGTGGCATGCGGCGGGCTCGCCGTGCCAACGATCGGCGCGACGCCACTGGGCTATCAACTCGCAGAACAATTTGGTGTGCCGGTGATCGCACCGAGCCCGGCCTTGGTCCCGCTTGCGCTGGCGCCAGACACGCTCGACGTACTTCGCCCCTTGGCCGGTGTTTCATTGCCAGTGATGGCGCGCGGTTATCCCCATGCGCCCCAATTTGCTGAGGACTTACTCATCACGCATCGCGGGTTATCTGGTCCGGCGATATTGCAGGCCTCGAGTTATTGGCAACAACACACGCCGCGCGCACCCATCACGTTGGATTTATTACCCGGGATCGATCCGCACGTTTTATTTACCGCCGCAAGTGCAATCCGACAATCAATTGCACAGGTGCTGGCCGAACATATGCCACGCCGTTTTGCGCAAGCATGGGCACAAATCCATGGCTACACGCAACCCATCGGCGAAATGTCTCATCAAGCACTTGAACACGCCGCGCAATTACTCAAGCACTGGACACTTATGCCCTCGGGTACGCTTGGCTACGCCAAAGCCGAAGTCACGCTCGGTGGTATCGATACGCGCGCATTGTCTTCAAAGACTATGCAGGTGAGCGCGGTACCAGGATTGTTTTTTATTGGCGAGGTTGTCGATGTGACCGGATGGCTTGGGGGTTACAACTTTCAGTGGGCCTGGTCATCGGGCTGGGTTGCCGCACAACACTGTTGAACCGAATTTAGGCTCGAAGGATTTGTGCGTTGATACGCAGATCTCTTTACGCGAGAGCGTGCGTGACCGAACTACTTAGTGCGTGTTTGTATGGATTCAATCTCGCGCTCAATGCGCTCGACTGCGTCTTGGTACGGTTTGAGTCGATCTAATACACGCTGATAGTTACGTTCATTGCCATTACGTATCGCTTCTTGTTCCGCTAAGGCAGCACGCGCGGCTTGAAGTTGCGCTTCGAGTGCTTGCAGATTTGCAGGACTGTCACTCGTCGTCGCGCTGACCGATGGCGCAACCGAGCTTGGTAGGCTTGGCGGTTTTGCTGGAGTAACAGCAGGCGCTGGTCGCGGTGTGGCGCTTGGCGATTCTGGCGGTATCGGCGGTGGCGAGAAAATGTTCATCCGATCATCCAAGCGTTTGCAATTTGATTGCAACACCGGCGTTGCGTCCTCATAGCTCACACGACCTTGCGAATCCGTGCAACGCACGATCTCTGCTGCGCACAGTGGCGAGGTCATCACCACGCAATACCACAACAGAGTGAAAAGCGCGTTACGCATGGACGGATAAGGCAGAGGGCTGGCCGGCTTTTGCAGATTGCAACGCACGCCAAATGCGCTGCGGTGAAGCGGGCATATCAAAGTGGGAGACCCCTTGACTACGCAACGCATCCAACACGGCATTCATCAACGCGGGTAATGAGCCGGTCACACCCGCTTCGCCGACTCCCTTGGCACCCAACGGATTGGTTGCGGTGGGCACCGGATGTTCGATCAACATTAATCCGTCGACCAAGCCGGGACGCGGCATGGCGTAATCCATAAAACTACCGGTGAGTAATTGACCTGACTGATCGTAAATCGCTTGTTCGCAAAACACTTGCCCCGCACCTTGCGTAATACCGCCTTGCATCTGGCCCTCGACGATTTGGTGGTTGATGATGTTGCCCGCATCGTCGCATGAGACATAAGAAACAATCTGTGCTTCGCCGGTCTCAGGCAAAATTTCAACCTCTGCAATATGGCAACCATTTGGATAAGTCGCACCAAATTTGTTTTCATAGGCCAGATCCAATGGATGAGGCCCGGTGCCCGCCAACTGCCGCGCTAAGGCGTCAATTCGAATCGAACGATCAGTACCCACAATCCGATACGCACCGGCTGAAAATTCAATATCGGCACGCGCAACCTCCAGCGCCTCGGCCGCCAGCGTTTTACCTTGTTCAACCACTGCATATGCGGCCAATTGCAACACGCTACCCACAGCAAGCAATGAACGTGACCCACCCGTTGCATTGCCCAATAAAAACACGTCAGGGTCGGCTGTTTTTAAATGGATCGATTGCATTGGCACACCCAACACCGCCGACACAATTTGTGCATAGGTGGTTTCATGTCCCTGACCATGCGCATGCGTCGGTGCATACAGTGTGAGCTCGCCCCGGTCGTCCCAACGCACGAGCACTTGATCCTTGGGTGCAAAACCTGCCCCCGTGGCTTCGATAAAAGTTGCTACGCCGCGACCACGCAATCGACCTGCGCTGAGGGATGCAGCGCGGCGCTTGGCAAATCCATCCCAATCGGCAGCCTCGCGTGCGTGTTGCATCAGCGCCTGAAAATCACCACAGTCATAGACAAAGCCATTCACCAAGGTGTACGGAAAGGCGTGCGCTGGAATAAAGTTTTTCTGACGTAATTCGAGCGGATCGATCTTCAACTGTAGCGCCGCTTCGTCGATCAAGCGTTCGAGGATGTACGACATCACGGGCCGACCCGCACCACGATAAGCCGCCATCGGTGCGGTGTTAGTCACCGCTAAACGAATGCGCGCATGCACCGCTTGAACGTCATACACTCCGGACAAACAATTCACCACGCCCAAGGTATTCACAAACGGACCCGTTGGACACAAATAGGCGCCCAGGTTTGCGGTGAAATCAAACCGCATCCCTAAAATGCGTCCTTGCGCATCGAGCGCCATCTCACCAGTAGAACGCACATCTCGCGCTTGTTCATCGGCCAAAAAAACTTCCGATCGCGACCCAGTCCATTTCACCGCACGACCCAGTAACTTGGCAGCCACTAAGGTTGCACAATACTCGGGATACAAATTAAAGCGCACACCAAAACCACCGCCGACGTCTTGCGCTGCGATGCGAATTTTTTCGGCGGGCACATCCATCACCGCGGCAATTTGTCCGCGCATCGTGGCCACGCCTTGGGTACAAGCGTGTAGGGTGTAATCACCACAACCCGCATCGTATTGGGCCAAGCAAGCACGCGGCTCCATTGGGTTGCCCACCACGCGTGTGTTATCAACACTGAGCTTCACGACATGCGCGGCACGAGCAAATGCAGCCGAGGTGGCGTGAGCGTCGCCTGAGGCGTATTCAAACACCTGATTATTCGGCACGCCATCAAATAGTTGTGGTGCGTTGGCAGACAACGCTGCAGTGGCATCAATCACGGCGGATAAATCGTTGTACTCAATCAACACCAACTCAGCGGCATCTTGCGCAATCGCCATGGTATCGGCCACCACCAACACCACTGGCTCACCCACAAAGCGTACCTTGCCGTGCGCTAACACGGGCCGTACGGGCTTGAGTAATTCGCTCTCGCCAATGCCTTTGGCAGGTAATGCCACCGGCAAGGACTTCAATCCTGCCTGGGCCATCTCCTCACTGGTGAGTACACACAGCACACCCGGCAAATCACACGCCGCACTGGTATCGATTGAGACAATCTCTGCATGTGCGCGGTCAGCGCGTAAAAAAAACGCGTAGGCCTGATCAGGCACATGAAAGTCGGAGACATAACAGCCCTGCCCGGTGAGCAAACGTGCATCTTCGAGGCGGCCTTTGATTGCTGAAAATTGCATTGCTTTAATTCTTTTGTTGAATAAAAAAAGTCTGGTTCACCGGTGAGTCATTACCCCGGTCATCTACTGGCATGCGTGGTGGGCAACGCGATCAATAAACTGCACGGCGCGTAATCGAGCAAGGATGCGCCTACCGAGCCTTTCCACCAGCGTGCGGCGAACGAAGTGTTTTGATTATGGCCAACGATAATCAAATCAACCGCAAGCTCGCGTGCGAGTCGGCAAATCTCTTCGACAGGTTCACCGACAGCCAAATGTCCGCTGGCATGAAAGCCTTGTGCCACGAGCAACTGAATGCCTTCATCCAGCACGGCTTGTGCGCGCTTTTTTTCTTCTTCAAGTAACTCTTCGGGCACAAAGCCTTCGGTTAAAAATAAACTGGGTGGCATCGTTGCCACCGCCAACAAATGCGTTTCAGCCTGATGAAACGTGGCCATTTGTGCACACTCAAGCAACGCGCGCCGACCTTCTTCGGAGCCGTTGTAGGCAAGAAGAATCTTTCGATACTTCATACAACCTCCTATTGAAAATACTGACAAGTTATCCGACGAATGACACTCCACCACATCCGAAACCACTGTGCTTTGATGACCGCACACGCAACCAATCAAATCACACTTGATCTACTTGGCAAGCAAACCCAAACGCTCAATCGTTGCGCGCTCTTCGTTAAAGGTCTGCGTCGCCCAACGCACATACTCTTCGCTCGATTTATACCAATTAATTTGATCGAGTTGTTGCAAGGTTTTTTGATGCTCAGGATCTTCTGCAGCCTTTTTTAACGCGTCATGCAATTGACGTACCAAACGCGGCTCCATGCCTGCAGGCGCCACGATGCCATACGGTGAATACGACACGACTTCATACCCCGATTCACGCGCCGTCGGCGCGCCCCATTTTGTACGTTGCTCGCCAAACGTCGTCAGCAAACGAAACGTACCCGCTTCGACATGGCGTGCCCAACCTGTGGCATCTGACTGCGCCATGATGTGTCCACCTAACAAGGCTTGCGTGGAATCGGCATTGCCTTTAAAGGGTACGTGCAAAAATTGCACACCCGCTTTCAGCGCCAACTCTTCCATGAGTAAGTGTGGTGACGTGCCAGTGCCAGTCGATCCATACGACAACTTACCGGGATTGGTACGCGCATATTCAATCAGCTCACGTAAGTTGCGCCAAGGCGCATCGGTTTTCACCACCACACCAAAGGTATAACCGGTGAGCCCCATGATGTAAGTAAAGTCTTTGAGTGGATGCCAGTCGACTTTTTGCATGTGAGGAATACGAAACGCGCCCACTGGTAACTGCGACAAGGTGTAACCATCTGGTCGTGCGGTGCGCGCCATGGTGCCCGGCCCCAACATACCGCCACCCCCGGGTTTGTTTTCGATGATGACGTTTTGACCCAGATACTTGCTCGCCACCTCGGCAAATTTACGCAAATGCGTATCGGTTGAGCCACCCGCAGGCCAAGGACAAATCAGCGTGATTGGTCGGGTCGGAAAACTTTGCGCCTGGGCAAGTGACGCAGCACACAGCGCAACACCAGTCATCAGCAGCAGCGCGAGGGCACGTCTCACCACGGTCTGTGCCCGCAGAGTTAAGGTCGTCTTCATGTTTACACTCATTCTTCGCACACGATGCGATTGATTATAGCCTTCACGGTTATTGGCGCCTTCATGGTGATTGGCTAATGCTGTGTCGGTCGCACAGCGTTCCCCCGCGCCGCACCAATTCATTTGATTGCCTGACCCCAATCAGCCCTTCATCAGGGCGCATCACGTCGATTTGTTTCACGCCATCACCACGCGGCACGTTGCCCCGCCCCGTAGAATTGGGGATTGCTTTGTCTAAGGAGAATTGCATCATGTTGGATACCAGTCGCAATGATTTAATCGCCGGTGTGGTGGGCAGCGGCACCATGGGCCGCGGCATTGTGCAAGTGCTCGCACAAGGTGCCATGCAGGTCAAAGTGTTCGACACCAAAGCAGGAGCAGCGCAAGCCGCACGCGATTCAATTGCACAAGCCTTAGCCAAACAAGTCGAAAAAAATCGCCTCACCTCGGCTGAAGCCGATGCCATCGTCGCGCGTATCGAACCGGTCAATAGCCTAAAAGATCTCGCACCCTGTCACGTGGTAGTTGAAGCGGTATTCGAGCGCCTCGATATCAAACACGAACTCTTTAAAGCCCTCGAAGATATTGTTTCAGACACCTGTATTCTCGCCTCCAACACGTCTTCGCTATCGGTCACCGCCATGGCTGCTGTATGCCGCAAACCCGGGCGCGTGGGGGGATACCATTTTTTTAATCCCGTCCCAGTGATGAAGATTGTTGAAGTGATTGATGGTGTGCTCACCGAGCCGTGGGTCGGCGAAGCATTAATCGCGCTCACCAAACGTTACGGTCATACCCCGGTGCTATGCAAAGACACCCCAGGATTCATCATCAACCACCAAGGACGCGCGTATGTGCCTGAGTCGCTGCGCATTCTCACCGAAGGCGTGTGCGAATTTATAGAGATCGATCGCATCTTGTGTGATGCCGCCGGGTTTCGCCTTGGACCGTTTGGTTTAATGGACCTGGTGGGATTAGATATTGCCCATAGCGTGATGGAGTCGATGTACGGTCAGTACTATCACGAGCCCAAATATAAACCCTGCTACTTAATCCCAATGCGCGTCGCAGCAGGGTTGCTCGGACGCAAAACCGGACGCGGTTGGTACACGTACACCAAAGAAGGACCGGCACCGATTGCCGAAGCGCCGATCCCTTCCGCGCGGCCCACGTCGGTGTGGGTTGCGCCTGATGCGCCGAGTCTGAAAGCGTTGCTCGTTAAGTTGGGCGCCAAAGTAGAAAGTGGCGCGCAACCCTCTGCCGATGCGTTGTGCATGGTAGCGCCACTTGGAAAAGATGCCACCACTTGCGCGATTGAATTGGGCTTAGATGCCACACGCACCGTCGCGGTTGATCCATTATTTGGCTTCACAAAACGTCGTACGCTGATGGTGACGCCAATCACCAGCCACGCGATGCGTGATGCGGCCCACGGGTTATTGGGTTCGGATGGTGTACCAGTCAGCGTGATCAACGACTCGGCAGGCTTTGTGGCACAACGCGTGGTGGCTCACATCGTTAACGTCGGCTGTGATATCGCGCAAATGCGCATCGCCGCGCCTGCCGATTTAGATCGTGCCGTGGTGCTTGGTTTGTCTTATCCCCACGGACCGCTTGCGTTTGGCGACGCGTTGGGGCCACAAAATATTCTGACCGTCCTTGAAAACATGCATGCGTTTTATCAAGACCCGCGCTATCGCCCCAGCCCTTGGTTGAAACGCCGCGCTGGTCTTGGTATCGCACTCACTACACCGGAGAATGAACATGCTTGATGCTTATATCTATGACGGTTTACGCACCCCGATTGGACGCCATGCAGGCAAACTCGCTGGGATTCGTCCAGACGATTTAGCGGGACTAGTCATTGCCGAAGTGGTCAAACGCAACGCCGTCAAGCCAGAAGAAATTTCTGATGTGATTTTGGGTTGCGTGACACAAGCCGGCGAAGACAGCCGTAACGTTGCGCGCTTTGCAACCCTCGCCTCGGGCTTACCACCGCGTGTGCCTGCGGTGACGGTGAACCGTTTGTGTGCCAGTGGTTTGCAAGCCACCGTCGATGCAGCACGCGCCATTACCTGTGGTGAAGGCGAGCTATACATCGCCGGGGGGACCGAAAGCATGACCCGCGCGCCGTATGTGATTTCTAAACCGCAATCCGCCTATGGTCGTGATGCAAAAATGTACGACACCACCATCGGTTCACGTTTTACCAATCCCCGCGTGGCCAAACAGTATGGCGATCACGCGATGGCACAAACCGCCGATAACGTCGCCAAAGAATGCAACGTGTCGCGTGAACAAGCCGATACCTACGCACTCCATTCCCAACTCAAGTACGCCGCAGCGGAAAAAGACGGTTTTTACAAAGGCGAAATTTTGCCTGTGGCCTTACCCGCCAAAAAGAAAGATGCCGCCCCGGTGATGGTGGATCAAGATGAGCATCCACGTCGTGATTCGACCATGGAATCGTTGGTCAAACTCAATGCGTTATACGAAGGCGGCGTGGTCACCGCAGGCAATGCCTCCGGTGTGAACGACGGCGCAGCAGCGCTCATCGTGGCCAATCGCGCATGGGGTGAGCGCAACGGAAAAAAACCGATGGTGCGTATTTTGTCTGCCGCTTCGGCGGCGGTTGAGCCGCGCATCATGGGAGTCGGTCCGGCGTATGCCATTCCACTGGCCTGTCAACGCGCGGGCATCACCCTCAAGGATTTAGACATCATTGAAATCAACGAAGCCTTTGCAAGCCAAGTGCTCGGATGCTTAGCGTTGATGAAAATCGACTTCAACGATTCACGCGTCAATCCAAACGGCGGCGCCATCGCCATCGGCCATCCACTCGGTTGTTCGGGTGCGCGTTTAGCCATCAGCGTGGCGCGACAGCTCGAGCGACAGCAAGGTCGATACGCCGCTGTGTCGCTGTGCATTGGTGTGGGCCAAGGCTTGGCCATGATTATCGAGCGCTTGAAGTAATGCTGATATCGCCATGAGCGAGACCGCGCTGGTCTTGGCGGCCGCGCTCATCGGCGGTTTTTTAGATGCCAGTGTTGGTGGTGGCGGCTTGGTATTGGTACCGGCGTTGTTTGCCGCGTTTCCAAGCGCACCGCATGCCGAATTACTCGGCACAAATAAATTCGCAGCCAGTACCGGACTGTCGCAAGCCGTGGTGCGTTATGCACGACAACTCGACATTCCATGGCAATTAGCTAAGCCACTCGCGATCGGCGCGTTTAGCGCCGGTTTGCTGGGGGCGTCAGTCGCGCGGTGGGTGCCGTCGAGCACATTTCGACTTTTAGTCCCGATCATGTTGAGCGTGATGCTCATCTACATTATTGCGCACCGCCAATTTGGGCTGACACATCATCTGCGCGATTACACGGCGGCAGATCGCCGCATCGCATGGACCATCGGCATCGTGATGGGTTTTTACGATGGATTTTTCGGCCCAGGTGCAGGCGCTGTGCTCATGGTGTTGTTTGTGCGTTACTTTGCGTGCGACTTACTGTACGCCGGTGCATTGGCACGCATCACCAACTTCGCTGCGTGTAGCGCGGCGTTACTGGTCTTTGCGTTGCATGGCGAAGTGCGTTGGCTGCTCGCGCTGGCATTGGCTGCGAGCAGCACAATCGGCGCTTGGGCGGGCAGTCGCGTGGCGTTACGTCAAGGTGCCGTATGGTTACGCAAAATGTTTATCGGCATCACCGTGTTACTGATCATCAAAACTGCATGGGATGCGTTGCGTACAAGCACCTAGCCTGGCTCAGTGGGTGATGCGCTTGACTCATCGGCCACCGGATTCGACAACACGCCGACGCCACCGACTTCAACGTCGACGCGATCACCGGCTTTTAAAAATCGTGGTGGGTCAAAACGCACGCCAGCACCAATCGGTGTACCGGTTGCAATGACATCGCCCGGTTGTAAGGTCGTCCAACTCGAAATGTAACGAATCAGCTCAGCAAACGGAAACATCAAGTTCTTGGTGTTGTCTTCTTGCCGCGTTTCGCCATTGACGCGCGTACAAATCGATAGCTGATTGAAATCAGTAAACGCATCGGCGCTCACCATCCAAGGCCCGATGGCTCCGGTGCGATCAAAATTTTTGCCTTGCGTTACATTAAATTTACCGTGTCGCAACCAATCACGAATCGTGCCCTCGTTCATACAAGTGAGACCGGCGATATGCTGATGCGCCTGTTCAACGCGAATCCGTCGGCCGGCTTTACCGATGATGATGGCGATTTCCCCCTCGTAATCTAGTTGCTGCGATTCTGGTGGCCGGATGAGGGGCTCTCCATGCCCAACAAAGGAACCGGGAAAGCGCAAAAAAATACTGGGGTATTTAGGTAGGTCGGAGCCGTCTTTGTATTCGGCGTTGCGATGCGCGTAATTTACGCCCACGCAAATAATTTTTTCAGGAAACGGAATCGGACACGCATAACGCAGCGAGTTCAGGGCGTGATCTGGCGAAGTCGATTGCATAAGACGACGCGCCTGATCGAGTGCATCGTGTCTTAATACATCACGTAAGGTTGTGATGTGTGACCCCATGCGCTGCGTGAGGTCAATCACCCCGGCTTCTTTCACTACCCCAAAGCGCGGCTGCCCCTGCAGTTCAAACGATAGTAGTTTCATGGATCAAATCCAAATAATTGGGCGGGGTTATCCACCAACACTTTTTGCAGTAACGCGTCATCTGGCACCATGCGATACAACAGCTCGAGTAAATCTGCTTCATTGGGCGGCTGTTTAGTCGACACCGGATGCGGCCAATCACTGGCCCACACCACGCGGTCGGGGGCTGCATCGATTAAGGCGTGTGCGATCGGCAGCACATCATCCCAAGGCGGCCCTTGCTTGGAAATTTTTTCGCTCAACGAAAGCATCACCCAAAAATTACCGCGCTTTAATAAGTCGATCACTTTGCGCAAGGTCGGATCGTTGGCACCCAAACGTGGATCGGGTCGCCCCATGTGATCGAGCAACACCGGGATCTCTAAATGTTCAAACATCGCTGCTTGATTAGCCATCCCTTCGGGTTCAGGCTGCACTTTGGCATACCAGCCTAATTCTTTGACGCGCGCGGCGGTACGCGCAAAATCGGCCGCAGAAAAACTCAAACCCAAGCCTTGGCGTGTAAAGCGGGCACCGCGCACACCCGCTCGATGGAGCTGATCGATATACGCATCATCGCGTTCGTTTAGCACCACGGCGTTCGCGCATGCTTTGTAGTTGGGGCCGAGCGCAGCCAACCCATCGAGCGTGGCAGTGTGATCGGCGCCATAAGTGGTGGGTTGCACGATGATGCCGCGTGTAATGCCCAACGCTTGATGCATGCGCTGTGCGGCTTGCCACGTGGCGCTGGGCATCTCGTAGGCAGCGCCTGGACGCACCGGGTACCGATCCGCCGGACCCAACACATGAAACTGACTATCGCAACTCAATGCGGGCGGTAAACGCGCCGGGGTTCGCGGATGCGGATCAAACGCAAAGTAAGCAGCCATCACTCACCCCCAATCACGGCAATAAAATCACATTCCACTAATTTTTCTCCATCCAGGGGCGCATCCATGGTGTGACGCGCCGGTCGCGATTGCGCATCCGGAAACATGCTTAACCACGGCGCGTTTAATGCCGCACGTTGTGTGCGATCTTTCATCCACACTGTCATTTTGATGATGTCTTGGGTCGAGCCACCCGCGGCAGTGATGATCTTAGCGACTTGCGCAAACATGAAGGCACATTGCGTGGGTAAATCGTGGCCATATTTTCCGGTGGCCGGATCAGTGCCCTGAATACTTCCCGAGTACACCATCTGACCGATGCGGCAAGCCGCCGGAATGGGATTTTTGTGGCTAAAGCCTTCCACATAAATACTGCGTCGTGTTGTCATCTGCGGTCTCACTTTGCGGAAATGCCTGCACGCTTAATCACTGGCGTCCATTTATCGTATTCATTTTTTAAGTACACATGAAATTGTTCGGGCGTCACCACGCGCACTTCGGTACCGATGCCATCAAATTTATCGATCACTGATTTCTCGGCAAGCACCTTCGCTAACACTGCGTTCAATCGCATGACAACATCACGCGGAGTGCCGATCGGGGCAACGATGCCCGTAAACGTAGCGCCCTCCAACCCCTTGAGCCCAGCTTCAGTAAAGGTGGGCACATCAGCAAGCGAGGCCACGCGTTTATCGGTGGCACTCGCCAACGCACGTACGCGTCCCTGACGAATATAGGGCAACGCCACTGACACTTGATCAAAGTTCATGTGCACTTGACCGGCGAGTAAATCGGTCGTTGCAGGCGCGTTGCCTTTGTAATGCACGGTGGTGAACGACACACCCGCCAGCGACTGAAATAACTCCGAAAGCAGATGATTGGTCGTGCCTGCACTCGGTGTCGCCATGGTGAGTTTGCCCGGTTCACGACGCGCCAACTCAATCAACTCTGCCACGGTACGTGCGTTCACCGATGGATGCACTTGCAACACGATCGGCGTAAACGACACCATGCCAACGGCCACAAAATCTTTATCCCACTGATATGCCGGTCGATTAAAAATAATCGGCGCATGCAATAAAGGCGAGTTAGCGGTAAAAAATAAGGTGTAGCCATCGGCTGCGCTTTTGGCGACAAATTCACCTGCAATCAACCCACCTGCGCCCGCACGGTTATCGACGATGACCGGTTGACCCAAAGCCTCTTGCATGCCTGGAGACACGATACGCGCTGCGGTGTCGACGTTGCCACCAGGCGGATACGGGACCACGAGTTTGATGGGCTTATCGGGCCATTTTTGCGCCCACACGGTGTTCGTTCCAAAGAAACCAATCAAGCTAAAGAGCACAAAAAAGATGCGCAGCATGTCGATCTGCTCCTAAAAACAAAGTCCTAGAAGAATCTACAAGCCCTGCGGCGCAACAAACAATGCCGCTGCGCGAACGTATCAGCCTGAAACGCCTGCAATCGCGCGATCTGGGGCGCAGCGCAGTAAAATACGCGCTTCTAACTTGCCGCCCGCTGGAGCCCCCATGAATGCCCCTCTTCGTCCGACCGCGACTTCTCGTTTTGTTTGGGAAGATCCTTTCTTGCTTTCAGCGCAACTCAGCGACGAAGAGCGCATGGTGCGTGATGCGGCGTTCGCCTATTGCCAAGACAAGCTCGCACCGCGCGTTACCGAAGCGTTTCGCCACGAAAAAACGGATCCTAAAATTTTTCGCGAGATGGGTGAACTCGGGTTGCTTGGCCCCACCATTCCAGAGCAATACGGTGGCCCCGGACTCAATTACGTGAGTTACGGTTTGATTGCACGCGAAGTCGAGCGTGTGGATTCGGGTTATCGCTCGATGATGAGCGTACAAAGTTCTTTGGTGATGGTGCCAATTTTTGAATTTGGTACAGAAGCGCAACGTCAAAAATTTTTGCCTAAGCTTGCCAGTGGCGAGTGGATTGGCTGCTTTGGTCTGACCGAGCCCAACCACGGTTCAGATCCTGCATCGATGGTGACTCGCGCGAAAAAAGTCCCTGGTGGCTATTCAATCACCGGGGCAAAAATGTGGATCTCAAATTCACCGTTTGCCGACGTGTTTGTGGTGTGGGCTAAAGAAGTTGAACACGGCAAAGATGGTCCGATTCGCGGCTTTGTGCTTGAAAAGGGCATGAAAGGTTTATCCGCCCCAGCCATTCATAGCAAAGTGGGATTACGTGCATCGATCACTGGCGAAATTGTGATGGATGAAGTGTTTTGCCCGGAAGAAAATGCATTTCCTGAAGTACGTGGATTAAAAGGCCCCTTCACCTGTTTAAATTCGGCTCGATACGGCATTGCGTGGGGGGCGTTGGGTGCGGCTGAAGATTGCATGCATCGTGCACGTCAATACACCATGGATCGTCTGCAGTTTGGACGTCCACTCGCAGCCAACCAATTGATCCAGAAAAAACTCGCCGACATGCTCACCGAAATCTCGATCGGACTGCAAGCCTGTTTGCGTTTGGGTCGCATGAAAGATGAAGGTGGCGCGCCAGTTGAAATCACCTCGATCCTCAAACGTAACTCCTGCGGCAAGGCACTCGATATTGCCCGTATGGCACGCGACATGATGGGCGGCAATGGCATCTCTGATGAGTTTGGCGTGGCACGTCACTTAGTGAATCTCGAGGTGGTCAACACCTATGAGGGCACACACGACATTCACGCGCTGATTCTTGGCCGCGCCATCACTGGCATTCAGGCCTTCAGCTGAACACCTTGCGCGCGATGCTTGGCACACTGCGTGTGCTGCTTTCAAGCACGCTGGGTGTGCTCGTTTCCACCACGCTCGGTGTGCTCGTTTCCACCACGCTCGGTGTGCTCGTTTCCACCACGCGCGGTGTGCTGCTCTTCAGTACGCTGAGTACGTTTGCCTATGCGCAAGTCATCGCGCCGAACCAAAACGAAACGGTGTTGCTGGTGGCGCATCCGGGATTACGTGATGCAGCGTACCGACAGACTGTGGTGCTCGCCGCGCCACTGCCTGAAGTGGGCGGCCATATTGGAGTGATCATCAATCGCCCGACACGTCGTACCTTGATCACCCTCTTTCCAAACCACGCGCCCTCACAAAAGGTGGTTGAGCCGGTGTTGTTTGGTGGTCCTTTTTCACCCAGTGCTGTGGTGGCATTGATTCGAAGCGCTACCAGTCCGGGGGTCGGAAGCATTGCGCTCTTGCCTGATTTGTACATGAGCTTTCGCGCCACCGTGATTGATCAGATCATTGAAACCGATCCGAATTCGGCGCGCTATTACGTTGGTTATGTGCTTTGGCGCCCGGGTGAATTGCGTTCTGAAGTCGATCGTGGTGTCTGGGCGGTGATGAGCGCGGAGCGAGACACCGTGTTTCGTAACTTAAGCGAGATGGATCGGCTGTGGGAAGAGTTATTACAGCAATCGCGTCGTCTTCAAGCGTCTTACCCATCAGAGCCAATCGCCTCGCGCAACGCGGTCGTCAACGGCACTTCGAGCGTGATCCCACTGGCAAATTCCAAATGCAATAGCGGCACACCGCCACTTGGATTGGTCTGCACCTTGGCGCTGAGCGCACGGGCAATGTGACGTGCGGCATCCTGCGCTTGACGCGCTTGCGGCAAACCAGGATGCGCAGACTCCACCACTGCGGTAAATAGCTGGTCCAAGACCTCTGCACCAAACAAGCAGGTGATGTGCGCTTGGGTGTCACTACTGACAAACACCATCCGTGTTGCGCGTTGCGCCGGATCGGGACTCACCGAGTCCAGATCGCTTAAACGTGGTGTATCAAAGAGCGTTTTCAAAAGCGTTCCTCCTGTGCCGAACTATACCGCGCGTCGATCGCATGCTGAAACGCGGATTGACGTGCTCCACATCTGCGCCCACCATGGGCTGATCACGATCCCGGAGTTGCTTACATGAGCGCATCGACGCAATTTGATACCGACTTTTGGAAAGACGCCAAGTCCCGCAAGATTTGGGATGAAATCATCCCCGGTGAGCCGCGTAAAACTTTGCCCTATCTGCTCACGCTAGAAGCTATCCATAGCTATTGCCGCTCGGTCGGGGATTTGCATCCACTGTATTTCGATGCCGAGTACGCAAAAAAAAGTCGCTATGGTGGATTGATCGCACCGCCGTCGATTCATATTTTGTTGATGTTTGCCTGCACCCCAATGGATGATTGGATGCGTAGTCCTGGCACCATCAACGCGGGACAAAGTTGGAGTTACAACCTTCCGGCACGTCCCGGTGACACCATCACACTACAAGCACGTGCCTTGGATAAATTTATCCGGAAAGACCGCTTGTTTGCCGTTCACGACAACGTGTTCTTCAATCAACACGGCCAGGTCATTTGTTCTGGCCGCGGTCAAACCATTCGCCCCGTTTAAGGAATGCCATGAACGAAAACGCGTTTGATCAACTCGCCATCGGTAGTGCATTACCGAGCGTTCCATTTGCAGTCACGCGCGAAACGATTCGCGCCTTTTGTGATGGTTCGCTCGACTACAACCCGCTGCATCTGGATGACAACTACATGCAGGGCAGCTTTGGCAAAACGCAGTTCGGGGGCATCATCATGCATGGCATGACGAACTTTGGATTGCTCTCGCGCATGCTGACCGATTGGCTCTATACCAATGGTGGAGAACAGCGCCGTTTAGAAACACGCTGGCTCGCGCCAGTAAAACCCGGCGACACGATTACCCCGAACGGTCGAATCAAAGCAAAAAAACATACCGAAAAAAGTCGTTGGGTGACGATCGACGTCAATATCACCAACCAGCGAGGTGAAACCATCGCGCAAGGTGAGGCCACCGTCGAGTTTCCGCATCAGGCATAACGCCAAGGCGTTGATCCTCACGACGTTGATGACCCGCACCTGATGCGTATTTTGATTGCAGGCGGTGGTATTGGTGGACTCGCAGCAGCGTTGAGCTTGCATGCGGCTGGTTTTAACGATGTGCAGGTGTTTGAATCGGCCGCGGAGGTGCTACCCATTGGGGTCGGTGTCAACTTACCCCCACATGCCGTGCGCGAACTGACGGAACTCGGTTTGGCCGATGCGCTCGCACACACTGGTGTGCCCACCGCCGAACTTGCCTACTATGGACGCGACGGCCAGCTCATTTGGACCGAAACACGTGGAAGCGCTGCTGGCTATCATTGGCCGCAATACTCCATCCATCGTGGTCGATTGCAATTACTTTTGCTCGAGGCAGTGCGCCAACGTTTAGGGTTTCAGGCGGTACACACTGGACGACGTGTGATGCGATTTGATCACAGCGCACAAGGCATCACGTTACAACTCAAACGCAGCGACGGCACGCACGAACAGGTTTCAGGCGATGTACTGATCGGCGCAGATGGCATTCGTTCAAGCGTGCGCGCGCAACTTTTTCCGAACGAAGGACCGTTACCTTGGAATGGTTGGGTGATGTATCGCGGTCGCACGTGGGCACCAGCGTTTCTCACCGGTGAATCCATGGTGATTATTGGTGACGAAGTACAGCGTGTGGTGGCTTATCCGATCAGCGCACCGCGCGCCGATGGCCTCGTTCTCACCAATTGGATTCTGACGCGACGCGCTGACTATAGCGCGATGGATCGTGGCGATTGGAATCGCGCGGCAAATCCAATCGATTTACATGTACACGTTCAAGGCTGGCGTT
>CANIIA010000025.1 GCA_947467435.1 Betaproteobacteria bacterium | reverse complement strand
TATGTCGTGCGTACGGCGTCGATCGTCACCCGTGTTTTTGCGCAGCTCGAGAAACTCTTCAATATCCAAGTGCCAGCTCTCAAGGTACGCACAAACCGCACCTTTGCGCTTGCCACCTTGATTGACCGCGACGGCAGTGTCATTGACCACTTTTAAGAAGGGCACCACACCTTGCGATTTTCCGTTGGTCCCTTTGATGTGCGCCCCCAGCGCTCGCACTGGCGTCCAATCGTTTCCTAACCCGCCCGCATACTTCGCCAACAGCGCATTTTCTTTGATGGCGTCGTAAATACCATTCAGGTCATCCGACACGGTTGTCAGGTAGCACGAGGACAACTGCGAGCGCTGTGTACCTGAATTAAACAAGGTCGGCGTCGAGCTCATGAAATCAAACGACGAGAGCACGTTGTAAAACTCGATGGCACGCGCCTCGCGATCTTTTTCACGCAACGCCAAGCCCATTGCCACACGCATGAAAAACGCCTGCGGCAACTCGATTCGCTTTTCATCAACGTGCAAGAAATAGCGATCGAACAAAGTTTGCAGACCGAGGTAATCAAACTGCAAATCGCGATCCGCCACCAAGGCCTGTCCTAAACGATCCAAATCAAAATCGGCCAGCTTCGGATCCAACAGTTCCGCTTTGATACCACGCTGAATAAACTCAGGGAAATAAGTGGTGTAGCGCACCGACATATCCGCTTGCGGAACTTCTTCGCCCAACACTTCGAGTCGCACTGAATTGAGTAACAAACGCGCAGTCACATACGTGTACGCAGGATCTTTTTCAATGAGGGCACGGGCCGCAAGAATGGCCGATTTGCGCACCTCGTCCATCGGCACACCGTCATATAAATCACGTAGTGTGGCTTCAAGGATCGCTTCAGGAACCGTGGTTTTTTCAAGCCCAACGCAGGCCGAATCCAGCAGATGGCGTAACGCAGCAATATCTAACGGACGGCGCGCGCCATTTTCTGTGACCGAAATCTCAAATTGCGCAACCGCAGCCTGCGCCTCGGCCTTTTCTTGAGCACGGGCACGCGTACGCTCTTCGCGATACAGCACATATGAACGTGCAACATCATGCTCACCGGAGCGCATCAAGGCCAATTCAACTTGGTCTTGAATGTCTTCAATATGGAAGGTACCGCCGGCCGGATGGCGGCGCACCAACGCTTTAACCACCGCGTCTGTGAGCGTCATCACCAACTCACGAACTCGGGCTGAACCGGCACCTTGACTTCCATTGACCGCCAAGAAGGCCTTGGTCATCGCCACCGCAATTTTTGAAGGCTCAAAGCCAACGACAGCACCGTTACGGCGAATAATCTTGTATTCACCAGTAGCGGCTTGCAGTACAGACGGCGGGAGGTCAATGTCATTCGCGCTACTGCTCGGGCTGGACGGGGTTGCTGTCTGCGCGATATGCATCTTTGCACTCTCCAAATTATTTTTTTATCGTTCACTTCACGGGGGGTGTGCGCAATTTTTGCGCGGCCCTCGTTCATCATTTTTGCTGCAACCTGAATGTCTAAAAAAACGACTTGCGCAAACAACAATGCAACGAAGACCAACATGCTGAATTGAAACAAACCACAACAAAAACAACTGACAACGGTAACTGACTGACCTTCACAACAACGAAAAACAACCAAACCACAAGGCTTAGGCAAAAACCTTTTTTTTACTGAAAAACCACAAGATGTAGTGTTTCGCAGCGAATAAGGGACTAATTGTAGTGCGCGTATTTTCCCATAGCAAGGGGTTTCTTCAATAAAAACACAGCACAACACAGAAGATCGGCGCACTTTATAAAGGGCTGCGGGTTGCAGCGACAAATCCGTTCATCGCGCGCGATAAATCCTCAACAAGTTAGTGCCCGCACCGCAAACTTCCATGCACCGAATTAGCGCGATGCAGCGAGTGCAAGAAAATAAGAACGCCAATCAAAACCCACGCCGGGGTCTGTTTTGCGCGATGGCGCAACGTCGCTGTGCGCCGCAACGTCGGTCAATGCAGCGTTGCGCTGCAAAGTCTGCGTTAACTTGGCGAGTGTGTCGTATTGCGGCAAGGTAAACGGATCGGTGTCCGTGCCCTCAAGCTCTACACCCACCGAAAAATCATTACAACGCGACCGCCCGCGCCATTGCGATACGCCAGCATGCCAAGCGCGATCATGAACCGACACAAATTGAATAAGGGCACCATCGCGGCGGATCAAAAAGTGCGCTGACACACGCACATCCACCAAAGTGGCGAAATACGGATGCGCCGCGGTGTCTAACCGATTGGTGAACAATGCTTCAATCGCTTCTCCACCAAACACCCCCGGCGGCAAACTAATCGAATGCACCACCAACAAATGAGCCGATGCTCCGTCGGGTCGCGCGTCGTAGTTCGGCGAATCAACGCGTCGTGCATATGTCAGCCATCCGTCAGATTTCATGGCCGTTGACCGGGACCCAACCGCTGGTGTTCAACACAACAATACTGCAGAGATTGATGGTCCGAGGCGTGAGCTGGAATCGCCTCCGCTTGCGGAATCAAGACGCCACACTGGGCGCAGGCCACCAAATTGAGTTGTGCAGCCGTCCGCCCACCCGAAGTTTGCTCGGCGTTCGCAGCGTCGCGTCGCGCTTGCATCGCGCGACGAAACGCGCGGCGCAATAACCAGAACAGCACCCAACTAGCGAGTAAGAGAATGAGCGTTCGACCCATAGGTGACGCATTCTAGCTGCGACGCACGTCTTGAGAGCGCGTAACAACGAAATCAACACAATGCGGCAATATGGATGGTCGGGGTGAGAGGATTTGAACCTCCGACACCTGCGTCCCGAACGCAGTACTCTACCAGGCTGAGCTACACCCCGAACGATAACGCATCACGTCGGGTGGACGTGTTGAATCAATGCGCTAAATAAAGCCTTCGTATTCTAACAGTTTGCCCGCGCGGATAAAAATTGCAACGCCGCTTACGTTCCGCTTTGCGACGGGCTCGGCAAGATGCCATCGAGCAAGGTCGACAGTGCTGGGGCAAGAACAATCGCCAGCACCAAAATGACGCTGCCGATTGCAATTGCAATCGCCACGTTACCTTTATGCACCTCCTCAAAATCGTCAACGTTTGGTGTGGCTAGATCAAACAATATGCCAGCCGAGGTAATCGCAACAGCGCCCACACCCAATGCCAAAGCCGTGTGCACGACTGCGTAATACGAAGCAGACACAAACAGCGGCCAATCAAACGCATTCACGAGTAATAACGCATCAAACGCTGCAAACGAAGCCATCAACGAATGCTGGATTAACAAGCCCAGCGCGATTAACGAAGCGGCAAATAGCACGCCCGCTGCAACATTGCCACGCAGCACCTCTTCACGAATATCGCGCCAGCGTAAAAACCGACCGACCACCAAAAACGCAGCAAACGCCAACCCCATCCCGACGGCTAAGCTGAGCAATACTTTGGCCGAACCAACCATCAGTAAATGCAAATTCAAATGCATGTTGTCTCCAAAACCAGATTAAGGGTGGAAATTACCTTGAAAACAGTGCAGCACCTCGTGTCCGACGGTGTGCATGTTGGCACGCAGATTAGTAAAAATATCGCACTGGTTACCGACCCAAAAGGAACAGGCCTGTAACGGATAACCAAAACCTTTGTTGCCGCGACGACGACTTTCCGATTCACACGTTGCCTGCAAGTTCGCCACAGGCGTCCAAGTGATGTTGGAGCGATTCAGCGTGTTTCTTGTTGCGTCAAAGTACGACTCAGGATCGCGCCAATCGAAGTTACGTTGCAACGCGCTTTGTTGCCACACTGGGGCGACAGGCGCTGAGGCAGACCCAGTGAAGACGACGACTAAACTAAGCAACAGAACACCCGCCAATACTTGCCGCATACGTCACCCATTGACTGACGAAGACATGAAGCAAACACCTTAACGCGACCGCCACAGGCCGTTTGTTACATAGCGAAACAACCACGCATCATCGGCCACCAATCATTGCTATAAAAAAGCCAGATTTTTTGTGTGCGGTGACCAGCGCAAGACCAACACAAGCCCCAATAGCGCTGTCGCTTTTCAGCTTTACAATAGTCGCCAGTCAATAAAAATAAACATCACTTTCTTGGAGACTGCGTTATGTCCTTGCACACCCCTCGGTCTTTCTTTGCATTGCGGCAGATCCTTGCACTAGCGCTCGCACTCACCTACGCGCACTTTGGCTTTGCGCAAACCTTTCCTAGCCATTCAATCACCATGGTGGTGCCTTTTTCTGCTGGCGGACCGTCCGACACGATCGCACGTATCGTGGCCGAACGCATGACGCGCGCCTTGGGACAAACCATTGTCGTTGAAAACACCACTGGGGCGGGCGGCAGCATCGCGGTGGGACGCGTGGTGCGCGCCAAGAATGATGGCTATGTGTTGGGCATCGGCCATATCGGAACACACGTGGTCAATGGCGCCATCTACCAACTGCCCTACGACTTAATCAACGACCTCACGCCTGTGGCGATGATTGCCTCCAACCCGCAGTTGATCGTTTCTAAGAACGCTGTACCAGCAAAAAATCTCGCAGAATTTGTCGCCTGGACCAAAGCCAATGCCAGCAAAATTTCTGTTGGTACCGGTGGTGCTGGAACGCCCTCGCATGTCAGTGCGGTGTATCTATCCAAAATTATCGGCGCGCCGCTGCAAGTGGTGCACTACCGAGGCTCGGCACCGGCACTGCAAGATGTAATGGCCGGACACATCGACATGATCTTCGATCAAGCGGCCAGCGCCCTACCGCATGTGCGGGCAGGTAAAGCACGCGCGTATGCGGTGACACAAAAAGCACGCATTGCTGCCGCACCCGATATACCCAGTGTCGATGAAGCGGGCTTGCCAGGTTTTTACATGGCGGTCTGGCATGGCATTTGGGCGCCTAAAGACACGCCTACAGCGACCATCACACGGCTCAATCAAGCCGTCGTTGAATCACTTGCCGATAACAGCGTGCGGGCTCGCCTCGCAGACCTCGGACAAGAAATTCCGACGCGCGAACAACAAAGTCCACAAGGCTTAGCTGCACATCACAAAGCGGAGATTGATAAATGGTGGCCACTCGTTAAGGCGGCGGGGATGAAGGCAGAATAAATCGAAACCAGCGTGGGTTTGCCTTCAGGATCTCAACCCACGCCAAACAGCACACACCCGCAAGCCAACTCATCAACACGTCACCAAAACGCAAAGGAGCAAACGAAAACAGTTCACGCACAGGCGCAACCAACAACACCACCGCAAATATCGTCACCGTCGCGCCAATCACCCACCCCAACGCACTATTGCGTGTAACTAACATCTGCCAAGCAGAGCGCTCCCAAGAGCGATTCACCAAAATCAGCGTGATGATGGCCACGCACAAAGTGCTAAAGGTCAGCGCCCGCGCAGCCGCTGCACCTTGCGTGTCATGCACCAGCATAAACACCCAAACACATACCCCAAATACGCTCAAACCTTGTAAGCAAGCGAAACACAACATAGACCACGAAAACAATCGCGCATCGCGCGCACGCGGGGCACGACGCATGACCGAGGCTTCTTCTTCCTGCGTTTGAAAAATCAACGCACAGCTTGGATTAATAATTAATTCAAGAAAAACCACATGCAATGGCAATAACAATAACGGCCAATGCAATACAAACGCCGGCAACATCGATAAGCCCATAATGGGGATGTGCGTCGCGAGGATAAAAATACTGGCCTTCTGAATATTGTCGTAGGTCCTTCGCCCAAGCCGAACCGCGGCCACAATCGAAGAAAAATCATCATTCAATAAGACCATCGAAGCGGCTTCACGTGCGACATCGGTGCCACGCTGCCCCATTGCTATCCCAATATGCGCGGCACGCAGGGCGGGCGCATCATTCACACCATCACCCGTCATCGCAACGACTTCACCTTGGGCTTGCAAGGCTTGCACAATCCGCAGCTTCTGCTCAGGTAATAGGCGAGCAAAAATCGCAATCGATTGAATACGTGCAGCCAATTGCGTGTCTGACATCGCATTTAAATCCGCCCCCGTCACCACCGACCGATCGCTGACGATCCCGGCTTGCGCTGCGATGGCCGTTGCCGTTGCAGGATAATCACCGGTCATCATCACCACACGAATTCCAGCGGCATGACAATCCGCGACGGCTTGCGGCACATCTGCGCGCAACGGATCCGCAAACCCAACCAAACCCACCCAAGTCAATGTCACCGCTGTGATGTCAGAAGACAGGACTTGCACAGATCGTTCGGCATAAGCAACGGCCAACACACGCAACCCACGTTCGGCCAGAGCGGTCACCTGTGACTGCATCTGCTGTATAGCGAAATCATCAACACCACAACACCGCGCAATCATTTCGGGCGCACCTTTTGCCGCAAACAACTGTTGCGCACCATCGGCACTGCGCCAAACACATAACACCATGGGCTGCGCAGAACTAAACGGATACTCTTTCTCTAGCTTTCCCACCGACCAGCGATTGTCGGTATGCGCGTCGGTTGCATTGCGCAACGCCTGATCCATCGGGTCTCGGGACTCAGGTGTTGTGGCTAACGCAGCAACCGACAGAAGTTGTTGCAACGGTACAGAGAGCGCGACTGAGGTCGCAGCAGACAGCATCACAGGCACTGAACCCACTTGTATGCAAGCAACTTGCATTTGGTTCTCCGTGAGCGTGCCCGTCTTATCAACGCACAACACCGTGGTCGAACCCAACGCTTCAATCGCCGGCAGATGACGGGTGAGCACACGGCGCTTTGAAATTTGCCAAGCACCCAGAGCCAAAAACACAGAAAGCACCACCGGAAATTCTTGCGGAATAACGGACATGGCCATCGTGATCCCTGCCAATCCACCATCGCGCCATGCAAGTAACGAGCCGCCGCGCGTGATTGAATACACGCAAGTCACGAGTGCACACGCAGCCAAGCCGATGCCCGCCAAGATCATCACCACGCGATGCGTTTCGGTTTGCAAAGGGGTCGCACTTTGCGTGATCGATGTGAGGGCACGCCCGATGCGCGCAAACTCGGTGTGCGACCCAGTGGCAATCACTTCGCACACACCACGTCCAGCAATCACCAATGTGCCTGAAAACAATGTGGGGCGGTCCTCACCACCGGCCGATCCCATGGGTACCGCCTCTCGTGTTGGCTGTTTACGCACCGGCTGGGATTCACCTGTGAGTAAAGATTCATCGACAGACAAGAAAGTTGCATCTCGCAGCAGTGCATCCGCGGGCAATCGATCGCCTTCGGCGATCCAAAACCAATCGCCAACCACTAACGCATCTGCAGGTACAAGCCGCACACTACCGTCGCGAATCACACGGACTTGCGCCGTGGACAGTGCGCGCAAAGCATTCAGCGCGTATTCAGTGCGGCGCGACTGAAACAAAGTGAGCCCCATCACAATCAGCACGCATGCAAATAACATCAGGCCATCGAGTAACTGGCCCAAGGCAAGATACAAACTCGCCCCAAAAATTAACATCAAAAACATGGGCTCACGCAGCACATCGATCACGAGTAACCGGAGCCGATGCGTCGGCTCTAATGCAAGCGCATTGGGACCATCACGACGCAAGCGCTGCGTCGCTTGCGTTTGCGTTAAGCCACTAAACCGCGGGGCGAAGTTCTCGTTCAAGTGGGGCTTCTTTGATCGGCAAATTAACCAGTGCAGCGATCAAGGCCAAGGCGATATCTGCGTACCACATGGCCTGGTAATTGCCCGAAGCTTCAAGCACCAAACCACCAAGATAGGCGCCTAAAAAACCACCAACTTGGTGCGAAAACAGCGTTAAACCAAACAGCGTAGCCAGATAGCGCACACCAAATATTTTTCCAATCACCGCAGCAGTGGGTGGCACAGTCGCAAGCCAAGTAAACCCTAAACCAAGCGCAAAGATGTAAAACGTCAGTGCCGTTTTCGGTGCGAGCAAATACAGCACGATCATGACTGCACGCGAGGCATACATAGCCGCCAAGACATATTTACTCGCGTATTTATTGACACAAGCACCGGCGTACAAGCTACCCAATATATTCGCCGCACCAATCATCGCCAACGACCAACTCGCCACCGTGGGCGACAATCCACACAAGCCGACCTCGGTAGGCAAATGCGCAACCAAAAACGAGATGTGAAAGCCACACGTAAAAAATCCAGCATGCAATAACAAATAACTTGGATTTTTCATGGCCTCCGAGACCGCACCACCCAAGCCACCTTGCGTGCCTGGCTGCGCCGGCGGGCGACCCGCAGGGGCCAACTTTGTCACCATCGGCAACGAAACTAATGTGATCAACGCAACCGACCACATCGCGCCCATCCAACCTAGCCATTGAATCAATTTTTGCACGATCGGTGCAAATACAAATTGGCCAAACGATCCACCCGCATTGATGATGCCGGATGCGGTGCCGCGTGACTCTGCAGGCAGCTTCTGTGATGCAGCGCCAATCAGCACAGAAAAACTGATCGTGCCTGAACCCATCGCTGTAATTAAACCGATCGCGATCGTTAACCCCAAGCCCGATTGCATCAACGGTGTGATTGCCGTTCCCAATACCACCACACCCAAGCCCGTTAAGAGCACCGGACGTGGCCCAAATTTATCTGCAGCCGCGCCAGCAATCGGTTGAATCGCGCCCCAAATAAACTGACTGACCGCCAGCGCAAAGCTAATGGTGGCAATACCCAGTCCGGTAGAACTATTCATCGGCCCAACATACAAACCAATGGTTTGTCGCGAGCCCATGGTGATCATCAAAATACCGGCAGCCAGCAACGTAGGGATTAATACATCACGCTGCTTGAGAAAATTAAGCATGCCGCTCTACCTAAAATATGATCAATAAAAAAATATGAACAACCTGCAAAGAAGCATTACTTCAACGCTGGTAACGGCGGCGGTCCGCCGCCAGGGACCGGCGTGCGATCCACATTAAGGACCATCGATACCAAACCGTAATACCCATTCACACCAATTAAATCCATCACGCCTTGTTCACCAAAGCGGGTCTTCACGGCCTCAAATGTCGCGTCGCTCACCCCATGCGTGGTGTGCAGCTCATGCGAAAAATTGTAGATGGCCGTTTCATCAGCATCCATACCTTGCGGACGACGGCCTTGAGCAAGCTCTTCAGCAATCGCCGGATTGAGTCCCGCCTTTAAGGCCAAACGATGATGCGCCACCCATTCGTATTGAGAACCCCAATGGCGCGCAGTGATGAGAATCGCAAATTCATTTAAGCGTGCGGGTAAGGTACTTTTAAATCGAATGTACTCGCCCACCTCGCGCAACTTTTGTGCAAGCTCCGGACTACGTAAATACACATTAAACGGAGAGCCTAACGTTTGTGCACCTGGTACCACCGCTGCACTACCCGTACCCGACACGGGTCCAGCGAGCATCGCATCCACATAGGCGCGTTGCGCCGGATTCATTTCGGTGAAGGGCAGTAAGCGGAAACGACGTTGATCTTCTTGCGACAGCACAGCCGCACTGCTTAGACAGAGCACTAAGCCCAGCGCTATAAACACCGCGTGGTGTGGCTTGCGTGTTGCGTGGCGTGTGCTGCCGCTGGTCACTCGATTGGATAACAGCCAGCCGATGCTCTGTCCCATTGTCGTCTCCTGAATTAAATCGCAGATCTTCTTCGCGCTTGATTTGACTGCAACTCAGATCATACGCGCGCAATCAGGCGCGCTGCATATACCGGTTCGCTACAGAGACAATGGAGCGTCGTTCGAACGCTGGCCCGCCCAGCGGCGTCTGAGCCACTGCGATAAATCATCCAAATAACAATACACGACCGGCACCACCACCAAGGTTAATACCGACGAAGTGATCACCCCACCAATCACGGCTTGCCCCATCGGGGCGCGCTGTTCTGCGCCCTCACTCAGCGCGAACGCCAATGGCACCATGCCAAACACCATGGCAAGCGTGGTCATCAAAATAGGGCGTAAGCGTACACGCGCGGCAAGTAGCAAAGCGTCTGCGCGCGCTAAGCCTTCCTCACGCGTGCCATCGGCACGCAAGAAGCCTTCACGCGATCGAATCGCAAAGTCAACCAATAAAATTGCGTTTTTGGTGACCAAGCCCATCAACATCACCACACCAATAATCGAGAACATCGACAAGGTGGATCGAAACATCAACAAAGCCAACACCACGCCAATTAATGTGAGCGGTAAGGCCGTCATCAAGGCCAGCGGCTGTAAAAAACTTTTGAACTGACTCGCTAAAATCATATAAATAAAAATAATCGCCAGCGCCAACGCCGAGAGCGCATAGCCAAACGACTCCTGCATGTTCTTGGTGCTGCCACCAAACACATAGCGATAACCTGGCGGTAAGGACATTTGCGACATCACTTGACGTATGTCGTTGGAGATTTCACCCGTAGAACGCTGGTGCGCATTGGCGCTGATATTCACTTCACGCAGGAGATCGCGTCGATTGATTTGATTCGGTCCGACACCTTCTTGAACGCTTGCCACCTGATTTAATCGCGATACGCGCATCGTGCCATCGGTTGCTTGCCCAATGACAAAGGGCAAACGCTGCAAATCTTCTGGCGTATTGCGCGCCATCGGTGCAAGACGCACATTCACATCATAGGTTTGATCGTCTTTGGCACGCCAATTACCAACCGTTTTTCCGGCGACCAAATTGTGTAGCTGATCACCAATACTGCCTACATTTAAACCCAGATCCAAGGCAGCATCACGGCGCACCACAATATCGAATGTGGGCTTATCTGGCTTGACGCTCGAATCCAGATCAACCAAACCAGGAATCTCTCGTAAGCGCTGCATCACCGTGCGACTCAGTCGCTCGAGCTCTTTCAGATCGGTACCTTGTAAAGAAAATTCAATTTGTTTATTGCCTCCAACGGCATCGAGTTGCCCCACATGCGTCACCGTGATGCCGGGTACTTGCGCTAAACGCTGGCGCACCAACGCAGCCACCGTATCGACGCTTCGGTTGCGCAATTTGCGGTCCACGAAGCGCACATAAATACTGGTGTAAGACTTACCAATCGCGGTGCCCGTGTTGATGGTGCTTAAGGTGTAACGCACTTCAGGATACTCACGCAAAATCGCTTCGACCTGGCGTGTTTTTGCCTCGGTGGCTTCGAGCGACGAACCCATCGGCGTATAAAAATTAACGGTGGTTTCAGAGTAATCAGCCTTGGGCACAAACTCCGTCCCAAGTAGAGGAACTAACACAATGGCCAAAACAAACGTGGCGATTGCGAGCAACAAGGTCTTCAATCGATGCACCAACGCCCAACGCAGCGCGGCTTGATACCAAACCGCTAATTGTTCTGTGGCACGCGAAAACCATCCGGTGACCCGCCCCAAGGTGCGTGCGTACAAGTCATTTGCCGTCGCATTGTCACGATGGATACTCGGGTCATGCCAAACACTCGAGAGCATCGGATCGAGCGTAAAACTCACGAACATCGAGATCATCACCGCCGCCACAATCGTGATCCCAAATTCATGGAAAAACTTGCCGATAATGCCTTCCATAAATCCAATCGGCAAAAATACAGCCACGATCGACAATGTGGTTGCCAACACAGCCAATCCAATTTCTTGCGTCCCATCCATCGCCGCATGAAATGCTGATTTACCCATTTGCACATGACGCACTATGTTTTCTCGAACCACAATGGCATCATCAATCAATAAACCGACACACAAAGACAAGGCCATCAAGGTAATCATGTTGATGGTGAAACCAAACAAATTCATGAATAAAAATGTACCGATGATCGCAATCGGCAGTGTGAGGCCGGTGATCACGGTCGAGCGCCATGAATCTAAAAATAAAAACACGATCAAGATCGTGAGTAGTGCGCCCTCAATCAATGTTTGGCGTACGTTATTCACTGACACACGAATCATTCGCGAGCCGTCGTACACTGGCGCTAAGCGTACGCCTGGGGGTAAACGCGGTTTCATTTCCTGCACCGCTTGATTCAACCCATCAATGACTTGGATGGTGTTTTCATCCTGCGCCTTTTGAACCGACAGCAATAACGTTCGCTGGCCGTTGTACAACGCAAGCGATTCGAGCTCTTGCGCGCCGTCCTTGACTGTTGCAACCTGCGAAAGTCGTATCGGCGTGTTTCCGCGACGCGCCACAATGATGCGACCAAAATCTTCGGGGCGCTCCATACGCGCCTGGAGTTGCACCACGCGATCTTGACTCACCGAGCGCACCGAACCGACTGGAATATCTTGATTTTCAGCTTTGACGGCGGCAATCACTTGCTCCCCACTCACGCCAAGCGATTCCATGGCCGCTGGATCGAGATACAAATTAATTTCGCGCTTGGTGCCACCCACTAACACCACCGAGCCAACGCCACGCACGTTCTCGAGACGTTTCTTGAGTACCTGATCAGACCAGTTCGTGAGCTCCACGGCAGAAGGCACGTTGGCGCCAACGCTTTGCGCCTCAGGTAAGACAGCCAGCGACCAAATCGGACGACTCCCTGGATCAAACCGCAGCACCCGCGGCTCTTTCACTTCATCGCGTAACAACGGTCGCACAGCGGCGATTTTTTCGCGTACATCTTCTGCCGCTTTACGGCTGTTGATGTGTAATTGAAATTCAATAATCACGACCGAGTTACCTTCATAACTACGCGAACTCAGTGCGTTGATGCCGGCAATCGAATTGACTGCCTCTTCTATTTTTTTACTGACCTCGGACTCGACAATTTCAGGAGAAGCACCGGGATATTCGGTGCTAATCACCACCACCGGAAAATCTACATTCGGAAATTGATCGATTTTTAAACGCTGATAAGAAAACACCCCCAACACCACAATGGCGCACATCACCATGGTGGCAAATACTGGGTTGCGCAAACTAACCTGAGTAAACCACATGATTTATTTTGCCGGCTCGATTTGCGTCACCCGTATCGTCAAGCCTTCGCGCAGCAAACCGACACTGGAGGCCAACACTTGCGTGCCTTCAGTCAGCCCGTTTACTTCCACCCATATTTCAGCGTCAGGCTGTGACACCAACGTGCCGCGTGCACCGGTTTGCACAATGCGATGAACCACTTTCTGCGCCTCTATAAATTGCACGTAGGGCTGCGCTCGATCGGTACGCACACTGGTTAAGGGTAAGGCCAGTACGCGCACACGCTGCGTCCCGAGTAGCCCTTGCGCAAATAATCCTTGGCGCAATCCCGGTACCGCCTCGAGCTGTAAATACACCAACACACTGCGACTGCCTGCTTGCGTACTGGGGTTAATGCGTTGCACTTGGGCACGCACCGGTTGGGTGACACCTTCAATACTGAGCTGTGCTGATTGCCCCACACGCACCGCCACAGAATCCGCCGCGCTTAACGTTGCTTCGAGTTCGAGTTGGCGTAAGTCGACAATTTCTAAAACCTTCGTGTCGATCGCAAGACGCTCACCAGGTTGCGCGTAGCGCGCTGAAATGACACCGCTCATCGGCGCTTTCAGCACAGAATCGTCTAATGCCTTTTGCGCCACTTCGGCCCCCGCCAGGGAAGCACGATAAGTCGATTGCGCGGCCTTTAAATTTGACAACGACGTATCGAGCGCTGTTTTAGAAATAAACCCCTTGTCCACCAGCGCGCGGTTGTTATCAAACTGACGCTGTGCGATTTCAATTTGCGCATTGGCCGCTTCTGCGGTTTCTTGCGCCTGCAACAGCCGGCGTTGATATTCAGTGGGATCAATGCGCGCCAAGATCTGTCCGGCCTGCACACGATCGCCTTCACGCACCTGTAAGCCCATCAGTTCGCCCGCCACACGCACCTTAATCAGTGCGCTTTGCATGGCTTTAATCGTTCCCGAAATCGGCAAGCCCTGCGTTAACTCGCGCGATTCAAGTGTCAACAAATCACTGGGGGCGAGTTCAATTTGATCTTGCACCCGTTCAGCGGTTGCCTTTGGGCTGCGCTGGTTTGCTGTTGGACGTAAAAAGTAACCAAGCAGCAACACCAATCCCAGTAGCGCGAGCGCAGCCAAGAGCCAGCCAACGGTCCGACGTTTCATCTTGTAACCCTAGTCAAAATTTCGCGTGGCTAAAAAATCTGAGCCAAACCACGCAACATCAAACCGAGATTATCCCTGACAGGGCGACGCGCAGGGCGACTGACGTTAAATTAAGACCGTGACACAAAAGCGGTTTTTGTTGTCTATTTGATTCCCAGGGTTGCCGCCCGCTCACCGCCGGACAGGTTCGACAGGGTGGTTGAACGCACAAATACCCCCGCTTGCGGTGCCGTGATGGTTTCTACCGTGTCACCAAAGATATTGGTGATGGTGGCCAGACGTTGGCCGGCTTGGACCACCGCGCCGAGAGCCACTTCGGTACGCAACAAGCCACCTCGCGTTGCGCGTAATCCAAGAAAATCGTGCATCAAATGACTGACCGCCGGCAAGCGTCGCTCACCCGTAACCATCCCCAAACCAATCAGCGCGTTCCGAATACAACGTACACCCTCTTCAGTGACCTCAGATTCCAATCGACCACCTTCGCCAATTTCAAAGGTAAACGCAGGCACACCCGCTGCGGTCGCCTCGACGCAACAAATACCGCGACTGACATACATGCCACGTTCACCTTTGACAATAAACCCGGTGGCGCATTGTTCTGCCAACCACAGCGCGCGCTCTGCCGCGGGGCCCAAGGACATCGACGGAAGAATGGCAATCGGTACGTAACGACCACCGCGTGTCGGTGTATGAATATCAATCGCGCAAGAACACTGGCGTATCAATGCAAACAATTTCGCCGCCACGATTTGCGACAGATTGCCATGCAAATCACCCGGAAATACCGTCCAGGCATCGATCGGTGCTTGATCTAATGGCGACTTCATAAACTGCGACACCGGAAAACGATGGTCGGCATAAAACGCCAGCGGGTGTTGGACTGGCACGCACACAATACTGCCGGCTAATTGTTGCGGATCAATCGAGGCAATCACTTGAGACAAAATAGCGATGCCATTCACCTCATCGCCATGCACTGCAGCGCCTAAATAAAAGCGCGGACCCGGACGAACACCATTCACCACCACCAACGGAAAACGTACGGGCGTGCCATCAGCCAGCTCGATGAGATCCATTTGGCCTCGCACACAGGTACCCGGGGCTGCACGGAGGGACTGACCACCGCCCAACTCAATCACGAGCGGCTCGACAGGAAAAGTTTTTAGCGCTTGCATGCGTATTCCAACAGAAAGATTTTAACGAGTGGATAAATCGTAACGGCTCAGCATCTCATCAACCAACCGCGTAGCGTTATCCCAATCGTAGGTTCGGTATTGGTGACCAGCGGTAAATAGTTTCGCGCCGCTATAAAACATTTCGTATTGGGTATGTCGTGAGGCAAACTCTGAACCCACGCTATCCCAAGCCAATTTAAAAGTTTTTACACGACCCTGGGCATCGGTCACCGGGGAGTGTTGTGTTTTACCAATCAAGGCCGCAATTTCTGGATCCGCAAAATCGGCTGCTGAAGAAGGCAACATAATCATTCCGCCACCCGCTAAATCACGGATCGTTTCAATCACCTGCGGATACAAACGTTGCGCTAATACGTTGGCGCTATACAGCGTGGCACGATCAGGAATAAAAAACTCCCCCTGATCTAACGGCCCACCGCCCCCCTCAAGCTTGCCCTTCACTTCCATGGCATGTACCAAGCCTTCAATCATGCCGGCTTGCGCAGCCAACACACCCAACTGCTCTTTGACTTGCGGGAAGTCAACGGTGCCAATGGTCTCGCACACGCGTCGCGCTAAACCAGTGAGGTAACGCAGTTTCACCGCCAAACGAATTTGCGCCTGATAGTTTTGGTACACATGCGCAGGCGCGGTGTGAAACTGCGCAAATGACATGGCGGTGTTGCGATGGACAAACACCCGATCCCAAGACACCTTCACTTCATCAAAATACAAAATGGAATCGTTTTCGTCGTAAGCACTGGACAGTGGATAGTCAAAGCGCGAACTCGCCGTTTGTTCGTATGAACGGCGCGACATCAACTTCAAGCCCTTGGCGCCAATTGGCACCATGGCAGTAAAGGCATATTTGTCATCACCATCGCGCACTGGTCGCAGCGAAGCCACCAACACTTCATTGGCAAACACCGCAGAGGTACCCAACATCTTCGCCCCTTTGATGGTGATGCCCTGTGCGTCTTCATCACAAATGGCAGCGGTAAAAAATGGATCGGTTTGTTCGCCGGTTGCCTTTGAACGATCCGCCTGCGGATCGATAATGACGTACGACAAATATAAATCAGCCTCACGTGCGTAATGGTAGTAATCCAGCAAGGCTTGACCCCGACCTTTGCCGTGCGCTTCAAATACATCGGCACGCATGGCCATCGCCGAAATACAAGAGGCCACATGATCTGGCGAACGTCCCATGAACCCCACATGCTGTTCGGCCCACGCGGTCAGTGCCTCACGGCGTTCGACTAACTGCGCATAGTTACGCGGCCACTGCCAAGCGCGATTAACGCGCTTGCCCTTGCCGATATCGAAAGTCATTTGCTCAGGGTGCGCCGCCTGAAAGTCGTACAGACTGGCGACTGTTTGCGCGGACTGGCGAAACGCCGGGTGTGCCGCCACATCGTGCACACGCGCACCCTCTAACATGATGGTGCGGTCATCGTTGATGCTCGCCAAATGCATTTGGCCGTTCTTGATGCTGTTCACATTGGTTTTCATGGCGCGCTCAAGAGAGTGGGGCTTCATCTTGGCTGAAATCGCCGCAGCTGTAAAGGTGAAGTAGGTTCACTATTTACGCTGCTCGACCCCATTTGAGGGTTTCTGGGTGATACGTTGCTTAGCTGGCGTTCCCTAGGGTGCAGCTTTCTTCGGCGTCGCTTTGTTGGGTGTCGCTTTGTTAGGCGTCGCTTTGTTGGGCGTCGCTTTGTTGGGCGTCGCTTTCTTGGCCTGATTGGGTAACCCTGCCCGCACTTTGTTCACCAAAGCTGCGAGCCGACCTAACTCAATGAGCTCATGACGCGTTAGCGCACCAAAAAACCGGTCATTCGTACGCCGCACCGCAGGGAAGGCCTGCTTGAGCGCATGCCAACCGTTGGCCGCCAGCGAGGCTCGAACAACGCGCGCATCTTGCTTGTCGCGCGACAGCGTAAATAAATTTTGCTTTTGTAGTCGTCGTGTTTCCGCAACCACAAACGACAGACTGACATCGAGGGCTTGCGCCAACGCGCTCAACGCCAAGCCTTCAGGTGCGTCTTGTCGTGCTAAGTACATCATCATTTTATATTGCGGGGGCGTGACACCAACCAACGCGGCTAACGCAAAGCGCGCACTCTGCAGGTCAGTCGCAAGCAATAACAAATCATCCACCACTTGGCGAAACGTCGTGTCGCTACCACCAATTAATAACGCCTTACGGGATACGGAGTTTGGCAAGGCGGGTTTGCGAGTACGCGCCACGTCAGCCTCCGTGACGCAGCAGTACAGCGTGCAGTCTGCGGTTCAATTGAGCTCCACTTGGTCAATGGCGCGCGCCAAGCGCAAATCACGTTCGGTTAATCCACCAGCATCGTGCGTGCTTAAGCACACCTCAACGCGGGCGTAAACGTTGCGCCAATCGGGATGATGATCATGTTTTTCAGCCAGCAGCGCCACCCAAGTCATGAATGAAAAAGCAGCTGCAAAGTCGTCAAACGTATAGGTGCGCAGAATGGCGCACCCATCTTGACTCAGTTGCCAGCCAGGCAAAGACTGCAGGCCCAGATCAATTTGTTGTTTCGTCAACCGTTGGACCATGCTGATTCCTATCCGTGTGTACTTAACGCGCTGCGCGCTTGATCAGGTGAAAATGTCGCTCTAACTGGCGAGATACGTTTGCTGGACGCGCGTTAAAGCCGCTTGGTAGCGTGTTGTCATCGAGTCGTCTGCGCCGATGGTCACACCCAAGTCTTGCAATAACCCATCTTCCACGCCATACGCCCAGCCGTGGATGCGCACGCGCTGATTTTTTGCCCACGCATCGACCACAACAGTGCTCACACACACATTGATGACTTGTTCGATGACATTGAGCTCGCATAGCGCACGCGCGCGTTGCCCTTCATCGATACGTGATAACAAATGATGATGCCGATCGCGCACGTCTTGTACATGCCGTATCCAGTTATCTGCAAGCCCAATACGCCGCCCTTCTAACCCCGCCTGCACACCACTACATCCATAGTGACCCACGACCATGATGTGCTCGACTTGGAGGAGTTCGACAGCAAATTGAATCGCGGATAAGGCATTGAGATCGGAGTGCACAACCAAGTTAGCCACATTTCGGTGCACAAACACTTCACCCGGCTCAAGACCGGTGATTTGGTTGGCGGGTACGCGACTGTCTGAGCAGCCAATCCACATGTATTTGGGCGTTTGTTGCTCAGTCAAACGCGAAAAAAAGCCTGGCCGCTCACGTTCCATTTCTGCAGCCCACGCGCGGTTGTGTCGAAATAAATCTTCAATGCTCATCAGCAGTCTTTCTTAAATACGGGTGCGTTGTTTGGAACCCAGCGCGGTTTGCCAAATGCACTGTACGACCATACCACGAGCGACGCTTAAATTGTTGCAACGCAATGCTTGCACATAGTGAGACAAAAATTAAACCTGTCTTGACTATTCACCGTTCGCGCCGAATGATGCACCAGGTGCTGATCCATGCATTCAAAAAAATTTGAATTTACGACGGAGGAACGGATGAAACTCTCTCAAACCAAGCTACTAATCACGTTGGTGATGACACTCAGCGCAGGTTTAGTCAGCACAAACGCCCTAGCAAAACTGAATTCTTGTAACGACCCGATTGTATTCGGCACCACCATTTCTGAAACCGGTGTGTTTTCAACGTTAGCTGAAAAATGGCGTCGTATGACCGAAGTCTTTGCCGAAGAAGTCAACAAAGATGGCGGCGTGATGGTCAAAGCCTGCAATAAAAAAATACCGATCAAGTTTGTGATTTATGACGACCAAAGTGTGCCAGCGACCGCTGTGTCGTTGTACGAGCGCATGGCGACCGTAGATAACGTTGATTTTTTTGTCGGCCCAGATTGGTCCTCGATGGGCGGCCCGGTACCCCCCCTCGCCGACAAACACAAAATCCCCATGATTTCGGCAAATGTGGCCACGCCATCCTTGTACGATCGCGGGCTGCAATATTTTTGGGGCACGCCGTTTCCTGTGGTGCCACGCTGGTCAGAACGTTACTTCGACATGATCAAAACGGTCTCACCACAACCAAAGACGATTTTCTTTGTCGTGCACGACAATCCCGTGATGAAAGGAATCGCAGGGTTTTGGACGAAAAAAGCCGAAGCGCAAGGCTTGAAGATTGTGGGTAACGAGACCTTCTCGCAAGAATCCAAAGATTTCACGGCACTCATTTCTAAGATTCGTGCAGCACGCCCAGACATTGTGTACATCGCCTCATTTGATAATCCTTCCGTACCGTTGGTACAACAAATGCGCCAACTCAAAGTGCGTGCGATGGATGTGCATCACACCATGCTGACTGGCTCATTGGCACGTCAAGTGAACAAAGACGTCGAAGGCATGACCGGTGAATTACCTTGGTACCCAGGCGTGAAAGGTCCCTACGATGGTTTAGTGGAGCGCGTGTTGCAGCGCTCGGGTGTATCGATGTTTGATTACATCTTCACCTTAGGTCGAATCGGTTCTTATTTGGTCGCCATTCAGGCGATTGAAAAAGCCGGTGTAGTGGATCGCGAAAAAGTCAAAGAAGCGCTGTTTAAAGGCACCTTCAAATCACCCGCAGGTGACATCAAGTTTGATGAACGTGGGTTTCCAGACAACGGCGCGTTTGCCATTCAAATGCAAGGTGGCAAAGTGTTTGTTGTTTGGCCACCGGAAGTGGCGACAGGCAAACTGCAGTGGCCTGCGCCCACTTGGCAATAATTATTTTTCAGCACGGAGCCACGCATGCCAATTGAGGTATTGATTCAAGTCCTGATTGGCGGCGTGCTGCTGGGCGGACTCTACGCCCTCGTGGCCTTTGGGCTGTCACTGATTTATGGCGTTGTACGGATTCTCAATTTCGCCCACGGGACTTTGCTTGCGGTGGGCGGCGTTGCGGCGAGCTTGGCTTACGCCGCCTGGCAGTGGCATCCGGTGTGGTTGATCTTGGCGTTGATTCCAATCTTTGTGGTGTTTGGTTGGTTGTTCTATCGCGGTTTGTTGCAGCCGCTAGAAAAACGTAACCATTTTGAATCCACCGTGGGTACCGTATTAGTCACGGTGGGTGCGTTACTCATGCTCTCTGATCTGACGGCCAAGCTTGCAGGTCCCACGCAAAAAAATATTCCTTTGCGTTTTGAATCATTCGAAATCGGCGAGATCATTATTTCGATGTCACAAGTGTGGATTCTTGCAGGGATCGCACTGCTCACCATTGCGATGCATTTTTTTCTACGTCGTACTTGGTTCGGTAACGCCATTCGCGCTGTCACACAAGATTCCGTTGGCGCGCAAATTTGTGGCGTGCACTCAAGTCGCATGAAGGCGGCCACATTCGCCTTTGGTTCAGCGATCGTGGCCGTTGCCGCCGTGTTGTACACCTTGTCGTTTCCGGTGGACCCCTACATGGGCTTTGGGCTCACAGTCAAAGCTTTCACGATCATCATTTTGGGCGGTATTGGCAATTTACTGGGTGCGCTTTTAGCTGGATTGTTTTTAGGCGTGGCCGAGGGTATGACAGGTCTATTTTGGAAACCTGAATGGGCGCCGGCCATTTCAGTCATTTTGTTATTACTAATTTTGGTGGCGTTTCCAAACGGCTTTCGAATAGGCAAGCGTCAATGAGTGCTGCATTGTCTTTGCGTGGAGGCACCGCCTTAGCCTGTACCGGCCTTGCGGCTGCAGCCTGTGTGCCGATGTTTGGTAATGCCTACGCCACCACGTTTGTCTTTACGATTTTGATTGCATACATCTTGGCGCAAAGTTGGGATTGGATTGCCGGCGAGATGGGCTATGTCAATCTCGGGCATTACTGCTTTTACGGTATCGGTGCGTACGCGTTTTCGATTGCACTGGTCGCTAAATATCCCGTGCTGCTTGCATTACTTTTTTGCGTCGCGTTCACCGCAATCGTTGCAATGTTGCTGTCGTTTCCGTTATTTCGGTTGAAAGGCGATTACTTTGCATTTGCCACACTCGCATTATTGCCACTGGCAGAAATCCTGGCTTACAACCTGAGCGATATCACCAAAGGGGGGGATGGAATTTCGTTGCCCCCGCAAAGCGTCTTAAGTATTGCGTACTGGGGTGCGCTCGGTGTTTGCGTCGTTGCCGCCTATTTAACCGTATGGCTCAATCGTCAGCATTTTGGCTATGCACTAAAAAGTATCCGTAACGACGAAGAAGTTGCTGAAGTGATGGGAATTCGCATCTTTCCAGTGAAGCTGCGTGTCACGGTGCTCTCAGCAAGTTTTGCTGCGCTGGCCGGTGCGTTGCAGTCTTGGCAACTCAGTTATGTTGATCCGCCGACAGTGTTTGGTCTGAATGTGGCATTGGTACCGGTGGCCATGGCCTTACTCGGTGGCTCGGGTTTGTTATGGGGACCAATCATTGGGGTGTTGCTCTTAGCCTGCATGCAGCAGTGGCTACTCATCAATTTAAAAACGCTGCAAACCACCATCTACGGCGCGGTGATTTTATTGATTGGTCGGTTTATGCCCGGCGGCATATTGCGCGCACCTTGGATCCGTCGTTTGCCTTGGTTACACGCGCTCACGCGAGAGCACCACGAGCGGATTGACTCTAGTACAACCCACGCCGCGGTGCAGGGTCACTTACCACTGCCCAAACGCAGCATCCATCGCGAGCAACCTGTGCTGCAATGCCAAGGACTCACCATGGCCTTTGGTGGCAACATCGCCGTCAATCAAATTGATTTACGCCTCATGCAAGGTGAAATCATTGGCCTGATTGGCGCAAACGGTTCGGGTAAAACCACCTTGTTTAATTGCATCTCCAAAGTCTACGAACCGCGCAGCGGATCATTGTCTTTAGATGGCACCAGCTTGATTGGATTACGCCGTGACGAAGTTGCACATCTTGGCGTGGGCCGGACTTATCAAATTCCTCGTCCCTTTGGTGACCTCACCGTCCAAGAAAATATTGCGATCCCTTTGATGTTTAAACACCAAGGATTAGCGCCGCGCGAAGCCCTCGCCCGTGCACGTGAATTTATTGCTTATGTCGACCTTGAACCCCACCTCACTGAGCGCGCCGACAGTTTGTCGTTACAACAAAAGAAAGCGCTCGAGTTTGCACGCGCCCTCGCCTCAGAGCCTAAATTACTGTTAGTGGATGAAGTGGCCTCGGGGTTAACGCCGATCGAAATCAATCGCTTTGTGCGACACATTCGTCATGTGCGGGATGAGTTTGGAATCACGGTCATTTGGGTTGAGCATATTTTTTCGGCTCTCGCGCAAGTCGTTGATCGCGTGATTGTCCTCGAGCAAGGTCAGTGTATTGCAGACGGTTCGTTGCAATCGGTCATCGCAGATGAACGCGTACTGCGTACGTATTTAGGAAGCGCAGCACAGTTGCCCAACGCAGGTTCGACCCATGCTTAGTCTGAATCAGATCGCCGTTGATCACGGTGCGCTGCGTGCGCTGTGGGAAGTTAGTCTAGAGGTGCGTACCGGCGAATGCGTCGGCTTACTCGGAGCCAACGGGGCTGGTAAATCCACCACCATGGGCGCCATCATCGGTTTGTACCCGCTGGCGGCTGGAAACATGACGTACGCAGGAATCACCCACACCGGCCGCAGTACCAGTGAAAACGTCGCGGCAGGTATTGCGCTGGTCCCAGAAGGCCGACGCTTATTCACACAAATGTCTGTACGGGACAATTTAGTGATGGGTGCGTACACGCCCTCAGCACGTCAGGCCGTCGAACAAAGCTTAGAAAAAATCTACGCACTGTTTCCAATCCTAAAAGACAAACAACAGCAATTTGCAGGTGAGCTCTCCGGTGGTCAACAGCAAATGGTCGCCATCGGTCGCGCGTTGATGTCACAACCTAAATTACTTTTACTGGATGAGCCTTTTATCGGCGTGGCGCCGTTGCTAGTCGATGAAATCATCGTGGCCTTGCGCACCATCGGTCAGCAAGGCGTCACGATGCTGCTGGTCGAACAAAATATTCATCGTGCCTTATCGTTTGTGCAACGTGCCTACGTGATTGAAAACGGCCGTACGGTACTTGACGGTGAAGCAGCTCAGTTACTCGCCCATCCAGAGTTCAGTAAAAAATTTCTTGGCTTGGAATAACCCTGTCATTCACTGCGTTTCCCCTTCGGGGCTTGGAGACATCATGAACAGAGACGAAGAAATCACCCAACTGTCGCGTACGTTTCGTGAAAGCTATGTCGCCAGCACACCGGCGTGGTACCACGGCGCGATGCACCTTGGCTTTACCTTGTGCTTTACCGGTGGTATTGCCATTTATAGTTGGCTACAACTACATCAAGTCACCGTTTGGGAATGGCTGGTCATTGCGCCGATGTTTTTGTTTGGTAATTGGGCCGAATGGGCAGGCCACCGCTACTTGCTACACGATCCCAAAAGCGCCATCAAAATGGCCTACAAACGTCACGTCGGTGTACATCACGTATTTTTTAGTCATCGCACGTTGGAATACAACGGTCACAAAGAGTGGCGTGCACTGTTGTTTCCGCCACTCGCACCAGTCCTATTTATGTTATCTGCGTTGCCTGCGGCGCTGGTGTTGGGGTTGGTGTGGTCTTCCAACGCCGGTTATGTCGTGATGCTGACCATGGGCGCTTATTTTTTGATGTACGAAGGCCTACATACCTTGTCGCATCTGCCTGATGTGCATTTTCTGGACAAAATCCCGGTCATCAACACGGTTCGTCGCATGCATATCCTGCATCACAACATGGATTACATGCACACGCACAACTTCAACCTTACTTTTCCGATTTGCGATGCTTTATTCGGCACCAGCGATCTACAAAAAGGCGTGATTGGTACCTTGTTTAACGGCACATCCAACGACGCAATGAAGCCAGAGGTGCGCGAAGCGCTGGCCAAACAATGCGCGCGTTCCGAGTCCTGATCCTCTTTTTTTGAAAGTCAACGCAATGAGCACACCTCGGCTTCAACATCGCGTCGCCATTGTCACTGGCGGCGCTCAAGGCATTGGCGCAGCCTATGCCCAAGCCCTTGCACAACACGGCGCCAAGGTCTGTGTTGCGGATCTACTGGATGGCAACGCCGTTGCACAAGCCATTCAATCGAACGGCGGGCAAGCCATCTATCAACGTTGCGATGTCACCGACAGCGCATCGGTCCAAGCAATGGTGGCTGCCACGGTCAAAGCGTTTGGCAAAGTCGATATTTTGGTGAACAACGCAGGGTTATTTGCCAACTTACAACTCAAGCCCTTGCTTGAAATTGACAGCGCCGAGTGGGACAAGGTCATGGCAGTGAATGTACGCGGCATCTTTGAATGCACCAAAGCGGTGGTGCCAGAAATGCGCAAACAACAATACGGAAAAATCATCAACATCGCCTCTGGCACCGTGTTTAAGGGTCCACCCATGATGTTGCATTACGTCACCTCAAAAGGTGCCGTTGTCGCGATGAGTCGCAGTCTTGCGCGCGAACTGGGCGACGATGGGATTCGCGTCAACACCCTTGCTCCTGGTTTGGTGATGAGCGAAGGTGTGGTGGCCAATCCCGCATGGAAAGGTGCCATCGTGGCCAACAACGTGGCTTCGCGCGCGATCAAACGCGACGCCCTGCCAGAGGATATGACCGGTACGTTAATTTATTTAGCTGCACCCGAAAGTGATTTCGTGACAGGCCAAGTGCTTGTCGTCGATGGTGGCTCAGTCATGCACTGATCTTTACCGACCCATTGCCTCATCAACATCCATTCAACTAAGGAGATGTTCATGTCTCAACTGACTTTGCAAGTCAACGGAAAAAAACGCGCGCTCGAAGCCGATGACGATATTCCTTTACTGTATGCATTACGCGATGCGCTAGGTATGCATGGCACCAAATTCGGCTGTGGCTTGGGTCAATGTGGCGCCTGCACGGTGCATATTGACGGTCAGGCGATGCGTTCATGCGTGACTCCTGCCAAAGCCGTGGCATCACGAAACATCACTACCCTGGAAGGTTTGTCGGTGAATGGCAAGCCCAACAAATTACAGCAAGCTTTCATCGACGAACAAGCTGCGCAGTGCGGCTATTGCTTGAATGGCATGCTGATGACGGCCAGTGCGTTTCTTGCTAAAAATAAAAATCCAACTGATGCGCAAATCGCCGACGCACTCGCCGGTAATTTATGCCGCTGCGGTACCCATCAGCGTTTTGTCGCTGCGGTACGTCGCTATTTGTCTGCGTAATCGGCCACACAGACCCCACACATTGATTGAACACTTTTAAAGAATAGGAACGCTCATGAACGCATTGACGCGACGCGAATTCTTGAAAGCCAGCAGCGCTGGCATGCTGGTGGTTGGTTTTTCGTTATACGGATCTGCACAGGCCAGCACCAACGTGCAATTGGCGCCAGCCAAATCTGTCGAACGCGAGGCCTTGGACGCATGGCTGACCATTGATCGAGAGGGCCGCATCACAATTTATTCTGGCAAAGTCGATTTAGGGACGGGCGTCAAAACTGCACTCGCTCAAATTGCCGCAGAAGAACTGTATGTCCCGCTACAACACATCACCATGGTCATGGGCGACACCGCCACCACACCGGATCAATGGCTCACCGGGGGTGCGCTATCGATCTCACAAGGTGGTAGCGAGCTACGCATCGCGGCGGCTAATGCACGCGAAGCGTTACGCAAGCGGGCTGCAGAAAAATTATCGGTTGCTGTCGACGAACTCGAGATCGTGGAAGGTGTGATCCGTGTCAAGACCAATCCAGCGCAACAAGCGCCCTACGGCAGTTTGATTGGCAACGGATTTCAAATCAAAGTCGATCCCAAGGTGGCGCTCAAAAAACACACCGAGTACAAAATCGTTGGTCAATCGGTTGCCCGCT
>CANIIA010000024.1 GCA_947467435.1 Betaproteobacteria bacterium | reverse complement strand
CTATGTACGTTAATGGACATACATAGATTAGGTATTGGTGGAGGCGGGGGGAATCGAACCCCCGTCCGCAAGCCCGCCACAGACAGTTCTACATGTTTAGCCTGATCATTTGGGTCTCGTCCGCGGTTCGCCGATCGGCAGGCTAACGTTGAACCAGCCGCTTCGACGGATCCACACAGCTAAGCGGCCAAGCCGTGCAGAGAGGCTGATGTAAATGGCGCTGCACCGGGTTTCCCCGGCCTAACCCATCAGCAGGTTAGTGCAGCGTCTCACCGGTATTAGGCGGCGAGAGCGAAACGCTCGTCGTTGGCGTCTAGTGCGTTTCCAGTGGATTTACGAGGTAACTGGTCCTCGACATGCACTGCACTGCTTTGTAACCCACGTCGAAACCGGGTCGCCCCCAAACAGCAGTGTTACTTTGCTACTGGATCATTGTCTCACATGGGGCAGGAATGCCCGCTTTGCAAGTGATTAAAGAAGTTTTAGTAGATCGAGTGGTTGCGCAATGACCTGATCGGCATTCCATGCGTGAGGCCCACCGTGATCGGTACCGCTGTAGCCATACTCCACGGCCACTGAAATCATGCCTGCTGCCTGTGCCGCTTGAATATCGCGTAAATCATCACCCACATACAGGCAATGTTCGGGTGCGACACGAATGAGCTCGGCGGCGTGCAACAGTGGTGCCGGATGCGGTTTGGCGTGTGCTGTGGTGTCACCGCAAACCAAACATGCGGACCGCGTATCAAATCCCAATTGTGTCGCGATGGGTTGCGCGAATCGCGTGGCTTTATTGGTGACGATGCCCCAAACAATGTCACGCGCGTCGAGTTCTTCGAGGAGCTCGGGTACATCGGCAAAGAGTTGCGATTGCACCCATAAGGCTTGGGTGTAGTAATCCAAAAACGTCAAACGCATGGGCTCGTAGTCGGGGTGTTCGGGATGCACATCAAAGCCTGCACGCAACAGACCACGCGCACCACTTGAAGCATGTGGACGTAGGCTGGCCAGTGGCAACGCTTCAAGATGACGCTCGGTGCGCATGCGATTCACCGCAGCCGCTAAATCGGGCGCGGTATCGGCGAGGGTGCCATCAAAATCAAACAGGACAGCGCGTTTCATGCGATCCGCTCGCAGGCCATGATGTAGTTCACGCTGCAATCGTTTTCAAGTGCGTAACGTCGCGAGAATGGGTTGTAAGTCATGCCGATCATTTCGTTGACTTGCAGATGTGCATCGCGGCACCACGATGACAGTTCTGCCGGGCGAATAAACCGGGCGTAATCGTGCGTCCCTTTGGGTAAAAGTTTCAGCATATACTCAGCGCCGATAATCGCAAAGAGATACGACTTTGGGTTACGGTTGAGAGTCGAAAAGAACACATGACCACCGGGCCGAACAAGTGTTGCGCAAGCGCGCACGATACTGGCTGGATCTGGGACGTGTTCGAGCATTTCCATGCAGGTGACTACATCAAAACTTCCAGGTTCTTGCTCAGCGAGTGTTTCTGCAGACACCCCGAGATAGCGTACCGGTAGTTTGCTTTCAAGTAGATGCAGTTGCGCAACCTTTAAGGCGCGCTCGGATAGATCAATGCCAGTGACTTGCGCACCGTTTGCAGCCATTGCTTCAGACAAAATCCCGCCACCACAGCCAACGTCTAAGACTTTTTTTGTCTGTAGTGGCGCGCGCGCTTTGATCCACTCGAGTCGTAGCGGATTGATTTCGTGTAACGGACGAAACTCGCTGTTGGGGTCCCACCAGCGATGGGCGAGTTGTCCAAACTTATCAAGTTCTGCAGGATCGGCGTTCGGTGTTTGCATGGACTTTAGGACCAAAAAAAAAGCCCTGCGTTCGCAGGGCTTTTTTGACGAGAGGACGTCTTACGGCTTACGGGTGCCGATGACTTCGATCTCAACGCGACGGTTCTTGGAGCGGCCTTCGGCGGATTTGTTGCTCGCCACGGGCTGCTTCTCGCCTTTACCCTCGGTATAGATGCGGTTAGGTTCAATGCCTTTGCTGACCAAGTAAGCTTTCACGGCTTCTGCACGACGCACGGAAAGTTTTTGGTTGTACACATCGCTGCCAACGGAGTCGGTGTGACCAATGGCGATCACGACTTCAAGGTTCACGCGCTTGATTTTGTCAGCGAGGTCATCGAGCTTGCTTTTCGCGTCGGCTTTAACAACCGCTTTGTCGAAATCAAACAAGGCATCCGCGGCCATCGTCACTTTTTGGGCAACTGGCGTGGTGCCGGCAGGCTTAGAGGCTGGCTTAACCGCTGGAGCTGCGGATGAAGCTGCTGCAGCTTTTGCTGCGTCAGCAGCGCGCTTGGCTAAGTCGGCATCGCACTCAGGCGTGGCTTGCGCTGGGCTGAAATAGGTGGTTCTCCAGCACTCACCGGAGGCGTTTTTCCAGGTGCCGCCGCTGGCCGGATTCGTCCAGTAGTTTTGCGCCGAGGCGCCGAACGAAGCGATGGTCAGTGATGTAGCTGCCAAGGCGATCAGTAACTTGTTCATGCTTTCCCCTTTGTTTCTTGTTTATTTCGGAAGTCTATTTTTTTGCTGCAACTTGATGGCCAGTAACGTCAGTGAAGACTTGAACCGAACACCCGATCAAGCTTTGCTGAATTGCTACGTTTAACCGAATTTTTGCGTCTCTGACTCAATCTTCAGCTGATTCTGCCATAACTTAGCGCGTGCGTCCACGTCTTGAAAGAGGGTATTTTGCAGTACCCCATGGATGACTTGTTGCTGGCCATCGACCCAAACGTCGGTTACCTGATCGCGCCCAGCGCAGTACACCAGCATGGATAGGGGGTCAAAGCACGGGGTGAATCCTGGCCCCGCCAGACGTACCGCAGTCAGATCGGCGCGTTTCCCGGGAGTAATCGAGCCGATTTTGTGACTCAGACCGAGGGCGCGGGCTCCATTCAGGGTCGCCATTTCTAGGGCTACGGCTGCAGGAACGGCTTGGGCATCACCGGCCACGGCTTTGGCCAACAATGCTGCCGTGCGCATTTCTTCAAAGCTATCCAGTCGGTTGTTGCTGGCAGCACCGTCGGTTCCCAACCCGACGTTGACCCCGGCCTGTTGTAAAGCTGCAACGGGCGCAAATCCGCTGGCGAGTTTGAGGTTGGAGGATGGACAGTGCGCCACGCTGGCGCCGTGTTTGGCTAGTAATTCGATCTCTTGTGGGCTGAGGTGAACTGCATGAACGGCAATGAGTCCGGGACCGATTAAGCCGAGTTGATGCAGGCGTTCAATCGGGCGAACGCCATGCTCGGCGACAGAACGTTCTACTTCATCGGTGGTTTCATGCACGTGTACATGTATCGGTAGATCGAGTTCGTTGGCGAGGACAGCAATTTTTTTGAATGCACGATCTGAGACTGTGTATGGCGCGTGCGGCGCAAGACAAAAGCTCAGCAAGGGGTGTTCGCGATACGCGTCGCGTAGGGCGAGGCCCTTGGCTAAATAATCTTCTGCATCGGTTGCGTACGCGGTTGGAAAATCAATGACGATCATGCCCAAAGCCAAGCGCATCGCGCCAGCGCGCGCAGCATCGGTTGCGGCAGCAGGAAAAAAATACATATCGTTGGCGCATGTGACACCACCGCGCAGCATTTCGGCGCAGGCGAGTAACGTGCCATCACGCACAAACGCTGCAGAAACATGCTTGGCTTCCGCGGGCCAAATGTGTTCTTGTAACCAGCGCATGAGTGGCAAATCATCGGCCAGTCCGCGCAGTAAGGTCATTGCTGCGTGGGTATGCAAATTGACGAGCCCTGGAATCAGCACGTGTTCTGGTAGATCGATCCGTTTGCATCCACTCAACGCCGCGCCCACTTCTGATTGCGGCATGATGGCCAAAATTTCGCCATCGCGAATTGCAACCACGTGGTCTGTCAGAACGCGACCGCGGGGCTCAACAGGAATGACCCAGCGCGGGTAAATTAATTCTGTTTGCGACATCAAGAGCGGTTCTCCGAGTTGATTTGTGTGTAGCTTAAGCGTGTTCTTTGAAGTATCACCTGAACATCGCGGTGATGCTCGTAACGCAGTGCATTTTGCCAGCTTCGCACGACGCAGGAAAAAGCCCCTGAAACCGCTCTGTGAGGTGTCTTGGCGTGCTAAAATTTCATGTTTATTCAGGCAAGCTTTCGATCGTAAATCGAGACGTCTTGTCGCTTGCAGCGCACGTTTTAAGTCACACGAGTGAGCATGGACCAATTCGCGAAAGAAACACTCCCGATCAGCATCGAAGAGGAGATGCGCCGTTCTTATCTTGATTACGCCATGAGCGTGATCGTGGGCCGAGCCTTACCTGATGCCCGAGACGGCCTTAAACCGGTACATCGTCGAGTGCTGTTTGCCATGCACGAGCTGAGTAACGACTGGAATCGAGCGTACAAAAAATCGGCGCGTATTGTTGGCGATGTGATCGGTAAATATCACCCGCACGGCGACACCGCGGTGTATGACACGATCGTGCGCATGGCGCAGGACTTTTCGCTGCGTTACATGTTGGTTGATGGACAGGGTAACTTTGGCTCAGTCGATGGCGATAATGCGGCGGCCATGCGCTACACCGAAATTCGGATGGCGCGTATCGGTCATGAGTTACTGGCCGATCTAGACAAAGAGACGGTTGATTTCGGGCCCAACTACGACGGCAGCGAAAAAGAGCCGTTGATCATGCCTTCGCGCATTCCCAATTTGTTGATCAATGGGTCATCGGGCATCGCCGTTGGAATGGCCACCAATATCCCGCCGCACAACCTGCGCGAAGTGGTGGATGCCTGTTTGGCGTTGCTGGCCGATCCGGATATGACGATCGATGCGTTAATTGATTTAGTGCCAGCGCCAGATTTTCCGACCGCTGGAATTATTTATGGCATCACCGGGGTTCGCGAAGGCTATCGCACCGGTCGTGGTCGTGTGGTGATGCGTGCGCGCACCCACTTTGAAGACATTGGCAAAGGTGATCGTCAAGCCATCATCGTGGATGAACTGCCGTATCAGGTGAATAAAAAATCGCTACTTGAGCGGATCGCCGAGTTGGTGGGCGAAAAGAAAATTGAGGGCATCTCCGATATTCGCGATGAGTCGGATAAATCGGGCATGCGCGTCGTCATCGAACTTAAGCGCGGTGAACTGCCTGAGGTTGTTCTCAATCATTTGTACAAGCAAACCCAGCTGCAAGACACCTTTGGTATGAATATGGTTGCGTTGGTCGATAACCAACCGCGCCTCCTTAACTTAAAGCAGTTGCTGGAGTGTTTTCTTTCGCATCGTCGCGAAGTCGTCACGCGACGGACAGTGTTTGATTTGCGCAAAGCACGTGAGCGAGGCCACATACTTGAGGGCCTTGCGGTTGCGTTGTCCAACGTGGATGAAGTGATTGAGCTCATCAAAAAGGCCCCCACGCCTGCTGAAGCCAAACGTGGTTTGTTGGCGCGTGTTTGGGAATCGAGCGTGGTGCGCGATATGCTCGATCGTGCTGCTGCCGAGGCGTTTCGACCTGAAGGCTTGTCTTCTGCGTTTGGCTTAAAGGCCGACGGCTACCATCTTTCCGAAGAACAGGCGCAAGCGATTCTCGAGTTACGTTTGCAGCGCCTGACGGGTCTTGAGCAAGACAAAATTGTCGCTGAGTATCGCGAGGTGATGACCACCATCGCCGATTTACTCGATATCTTGGCAAAGCCAGCGCGCATCACTGCCATCATCGTGGCGGAACTTGGACAGATTCGCGAACAGTTTGGCGATGCGCGGCGTAGCACCATCGAAGTCAACACCGAAGATATTTCGATGGAAGACTTGATTGCGCCTCAAGACATGGTGGTGACGTTTTCGCACGGCGGTTATGTCAAAGCACAGCCCTTGGCGGATTATCGCGCGCAGGTGCGTGGCGGTCGCGGCAAGCAAGCTGCTGCAACCAAAGAAGATGATTTCATCGAGCGCTTGTTTGTGGCGCATTCGCATGACTACTTGTTGTGTTTTTCAGACCGTGGACGGTTGTATTGGCTGAAGGTGTACGAAGTACCGCAAGGACAGCGTACCAGCCGCGGTAAGCCAATGATTAATGTGTTTCCGCTAGAAGCTGGCGAAAAAATTACTGCTGTGGTGCCCGTCAAACAATTTGATGAACACCACTACGTCTTCATGGCGACTGCGCAAGGCACGGTCAAAAAAACGCCGCTCACCGAATTTTCGCGTCCACGACCTTCGGGCATCATTGCGGTGGGCTTGGATGAAGGTGATTACCTCATTGGCGCTGCGTTGACCGATGGACGCTATGACGTCATGTTGTTCTCGTCCGAGGGCAAAGCGGTGCGGTTTGCAGAAGACGATGTGCGTGCGATGGGCCGTCAAGCAACTGGTGTGCGTGGCATGCGTCTGCCGGAGGACGGCTCGCAAAGCATCGTCTGTATGTTGGTGGCAAGCGACGAAACTCAAAGCGTCCTCACGGCCACTGAAAATGGTTTTGGAAAACGTACGTCGATTGCCGAATACACACGTCATGGACGCGGCGGTCAGGGCATGATCGCGATTCACACCGGTGAACGTAATGGTGGCTTAGTTGGTGCGGTGTTAGTACAACCGAGCGATGAAGCGATGCTAATTTCTACGGGCGGTGTGTTGATTCGCATTTCTGTATCGAAAATTTCCGAACTGGGTCGCGCAACGCAAGGCGTCAAACTGATTGCGTTAGGTGAGGGCGATAAGCTGGCGGGTATTCAACGCGTTGCAGAAAGCGATGACGACGACACGCCTGATGAAGCTGAGACATCACCCGAGGGTACGCCCCCCGATGCATCGACACCGCCGGCAGCGGCTGGCGACGCACCGCAATAGGCGCTCGAGATGCGCCGCGTGATCAATTTCAGCGCGGGTCCAGCGGTGTTGCCGCAGGAGGTACTGGCGCGCGCCGCCGATGAGCTGCTTGATTGGCACGGCACCGGCATGAGCGTGATGGAAATGAGCCATCGCAGTGAGGCTTTCATTCGTATCGCGGCGCAAGCGGAAGCAGATTTTCGAGAGCTGCTTGCTATCCCGACAAATTACAAGGTGTTGTTCTTATCTGGCGGTGCGACCTTGCAGTTCTCGGCTTTACCAATGAACTTACTTGGTACAGAACAATCGGCAGATTATGTGGTGACGGGTGAGTGGTCGAAAAAAGCAGTCGCTGCCGCGCAGGCCATTGGTAACGTGCGAATTGCCGCCAGCACTGAAGCGCAGGGTTTTCACGCAACCCCTGCGCAAGCGCAGTGGCAGTTAGACCCCAAGGCCGCATACGTGCATTACTGCTCCAACGAAACCATTGGTGGTGTCGAGTTTCATTGGACGCCGCAGGTGGGTGATGTGCCTTTAATTGCCGATGCGTCATCGCATTTACTTTCACGACCAATCGATGTCTCGCGCTTTGGTGTGATCTATGGCGGGGCGCAAAAAAATGTCGGGCCTGCGGGTATCACCATCGTGATTGTCCGAGATGATTTGTTGGGACGTGCACGTGCTGAAACACCGGGTGTACTGAATTACGCTTTACAAGCCGCCGCCGATTCGATGCTCAATACGCCGGCCACTTATCCTTTGTATATGGCGGGCCTGGTGTTTAAGTGGCTCAAAGCATTAGGCGGTGTGGCCGAGATCGAACGGCGCAACATAACCAAAGCGAAATTGCTCTACGATTTCATTGATGCAAGCACGCTCTATCGCAATCCAGTCAATCCCGCGGATCGCTCGCGCATGAATGTGCCTTTTACATTAACGGATCCGTCCCTCGATCAGGCGTTTTTGGATGGCGCGCGTGATCAAGGTATGTTGCAACTGAAAGGCCATCGTTTATCGGGCGGCATGCGTGCGTCGATTTATAACGCCATGCCGATTGAAGCCGTGCAACAGTTAGTACAGTACATGCGTGATTTTGAGCAACGTCACTAACGAGCGAATACCCCATGAGCGCAGACCTTACCCAGTTGCGTCAGCAAATTGATGCTCTCGATGCCCAGCTCTTGGCGTTGCTGAATCAACGCGCGGCATTGGCGCGTTCGGTGGGCGAACGCAAGGGCGGGGCACCTGCGTATCGTCCTGAGCGTGAAGCCGAAATTTTGCGTCGCGTGCAACAAAGCAATCCCGGGCCATTGCCTGCCGAGCGTGCGGTGGCGGTGTTTCGTGAAATTATTTCTGCTTGTCGCGGGATGGAGCAACACATTCGTGTGGCGTTTTTAGGCCCACAAGGCACGTTTAGTGAATCTGCGGCGCGTCAGCAATTTGGTGCGGCGGTGGATTACGTGCCTGAAGCATCGATCGATGCCGTGTTTCGCGCTGTGGCCTCAGGCAGCACCGAGTTTGCGGTGGTGCCCGTTGAAAATTCCACCGAAGGGGCGATCTCGCGCACGCTGGATTTGTTATTAAACACGCCAGCACGAATTTGCGGCGAAGTGGTGTTGCGTGTTGAACAACATTTGATGCGTCAATCGACAGACCTACAGGGCGTGACACGTGTGTATTCACATGCGCAATCGCTGGCACAGTGCCAGCAATGGCTTACGCAACACCTGCCGCATGCTGAGCGAGTGCCCGTGTCGAGTAATGCCGAAGCGGCGCGTTTGGCAGCGCTCGAACCAACAGCGTGTGCGCTTGGCCCAGCCTTGGCCGCACAACGCTATGGCTTGCAGTGTTTGTTTAACAATGTCGAAGATGAACCCAACAACCGCACCCGATTTTTAGTCTTGGGTCAGATTGAATGTGCCCCCACCGGACGCGATTCGACCTCGTTGGTGTTGTCTGCGCCCAATCAGCCTGGAGCTGTGCACGCCTTACTCACTCCGCTTGCACAACACGGCATCAGTATGAGTCGCATTGAATCGCGGCCTGCGCGTGTGGGTCAGTGGGAATATTTCTTTTATGTCGATTTGGTTGGGCATCAACACGACGCCCCCGTCGCGGCAGCGCTTGCAGAATTAAAAACCTTGGCGCCATTTTTAAAAGTGCTGGGGTCTTATCCGGTGGCCACGCCTTGAGCGGTTGTGCGCGTCGTTTTTTCTAAAAGGTAGATAGAGCATGGATCACGAACTGAGCGACTTAGCCCCAGCCTACGTGCGTTCGATCGCGCCGTACCAACCAGGCAAGCCCACGTCCGAACTGGCGCGTGAAATGGGCATGAACGAACACGACATTGTGAAGCTTGCTTCGAACGAAAACCCGCGGGGTATCGGGCCGCGTACGCGCGCAGCGATTGATTCGGCATTAAAAGAAATCGCGCGCTATCCCGATGGCAATGGCTTTGAGCTAAAAAATGCATTGTCGAAGCGCTATCAAGTGCCGCTGGAATCGATCGTGTTAGGCAATGGATCCAACGATGTACTTGAACTTGTCGCGCTCGCGTTTCTTGGTCCACAGCGCGCTGCGGTTTATTCAGAACATGCCTTTGCAGTGTATCCGCTAGCCACTCAAGCGCGTGGGGCGCGTGGCATCGTGACGCCGGCAAAAAACTATGGTCACGATTTACAGGCGATGGCAGCGGCTATTACCGATGACACGCATGTCGTGTTTATCGCCAACCCCAATAATCCCACCGGAACGTTTTTACCTTATGCAGACATTGAGGCATTTTTAAAGCGTGTTCCTGAGCGTGTGATTGTGGTGCTTGACGAGGCCTATAACGAATACATGCCGCCTGAGTTGCGCATTGATACCGCGCGTTGGTTAAAGCGGTTTCGCAACTTAGTGATCTCGCGCACGTTTTCTAAGGCCTATGGCTTAGCGGGTTTACGGGTGGGTTATGCCTTAGCACATCCGCAAGTGGCCGACATGATGAATCGCGTGCGTCAACCATTTAACGTGAACAACATCGCCTTGATTGCAGCCACTGCGGCATTAGATGACATGGAATTTGTCGCGCGTAGTTACGCAGAAAATCGTACGGGTATGCAACGCATGGAGGCGGGATTTAAAGCATTGGGGTTGGAATGGATTCCTTCCTACGCTAACTTTATTACTGTGCGTGTTGGTCCTGCAGCAGAGGTCTTCAAGCGACTGCTTAAGCGCGGCGTGATTGTGCGTCCCGTCACTGGGTACGGTTTGCCAGAACATTTACGCGTCTCGATCGGAACACCAGAAGAAAACGAGCGCTTTCTAGAGGCACTGGCGCTGAGCCTCAAGCAATGAACGTGGCTGTGCCTTCGACATCACCGAAGCCACATTTTTCGCAGGTGGCGATTATTGGTGTTGGTTTAATCGGCGGGTCGTTTGCGTTAGCGCTCAAAGCGGCGGGTGCATGCGATACGGTGGTGGGTGTGGGTCGCGATCGTGCGAATTTAGATGTTGCGCTGTCGCGCGGCATCATTGATCGCGTGGCCAGCAGCATTGAAGAAGCCGTCGCGCAGTCAGATTTAGTCTTGGTTGCGACGCCTGTCGCGCAATTTGCGCATGTGTTTTCAAGTATCGCGCGCGCACTTTCACCGCAGACCTTGGTGACCGATGCGGGTAGCACAAAGCGTGATGTCGTGCGTGCAGCGCGTCTTGCATTCGGTGCGCAGATCGGACGCTTTATTCCATCGCATCCGATCGCTGGTGCCGAACACAGTGGTGCTGCTGCGGCGCGCGCTGATTTATATGTTTCGCGTCGTGTGGTGATCTCCGCACTTGAAGAAAACGCGGCTGCAGATGTGGCTCGCGTCGAAGCGGCGTGGCGTGTTTGTGGGGCGCGTATCGGACACATGCGTGCAGAAGAACATGACGCAGTGTTTGCTGCAGTGAGCCACTTACCGCACGTGCTGGCGTTTGGTTTGGTGGAAGAGTTTTCGACACGCGCGGATGCTGCACGCCTGTTTGGTTATGCCGCGGGTGGATTTCGAGATTTCACACGTATTGCGTCAAGCCATCCCGAAATGTGGCGTGATATTTGTTTGGCCAACCGCGATGCCATTAGCGCTGAATTGACGCGCTTTGGTCAAACAGTGGCTGCGTTGCAGGCACTGGTTGCTGCCGGCGATGGCGCCGCGCTCGAAGCGCGATTCCATGCTGCGCGTGAAGCGCGCAACCGTTGGTTGGCCGGTGATTTTGATGCATCGACGGATTAACGTGCCTTTTTATGCAGACGATGTCACCGCCCATGTTTCTTGATCTCGCGCCGTTTGCGCGGGCCTCGGGTGAAGTGCGCTTGCCTGGATCGAAAAGTATTTCTAATCGTGTGTTGTTGCTGTCTGCGTTGGCCAGTGGCACGACGCATGTGCATGACTTGTTGCAAGCCGATGACACCGAGGTGATGTTACAGGCGTTGCAAATCTTAGGCGTTGCGCTCACGCGCCTCAATCCGCAGAACGCACACATTGTTGGTTGTGCGGGGCGTTTTCCCACGCAAAGTGCAGAATTATTTTTAGGTAACGCTGGCACCGCGTTTCGTCCGCTGACTGCTGCATTGGTGATGCGCGGTGGCGACTATGTGTTGTCTGGCGTCCCGCGCATGCATGAGCGACCTATTCGAGATTTGGTGGATGCGCTACGGCCCTTAGGTGCGCAGATTGATTATTTGGGTACGCCCGGATTTCCACCGTTGAAATTACATCCATCGAAGTTACAGCTCGATCGAGCGGTCAGCGTGCGTGGCGATGTGTCCTCGCAATTCTTGACCGCTTTGTTGCTTGCCCTACCTTTGTCCGGACGCGCAGTGCGTATCGAAGTTGAAGGCGAATTAATTTCTAAACCCTATGTTGAGATCACCCTCAATTTGATGTCGCGTTTTGGTGTGAATGTGCAGCGTGAAGCTTGGAAGTCATTCACCGTGCCTGCAGGGTCTTACAAGAGCCCAGGTGAAATAACGATTGAAGGCGATGCATCGTCTGCGTCCTATTTTTTAGCCGCTGGGGTGTTAGGCGGTGGCCCTGTGCGCGTCAATGGTGTGGGAAAACAGAGCATTCAAGGCGATGTACGTTTTATCGAGGTCCTTGAGCGGATGGGGGGCCACATGACGCTAGGCGATCATTGGATTGAGGCGCGTGGTACCGGTCGCTTACGCGCGTTAGATGCCGACTTAAACCACATTCCGGATGCGGCAATGACCGCCGCGGTGCTCGCCCTGTTTGCGGATGGACCCAGCACCTTACGCAACATTGCCAGCTGGCGCGTCAAAGAAACGGATCGCTTGGCTGCCATGGCCACTGAATTACGTAAATTGGGCGCACAGGTAGAAGAGGGCGCCGATGACTTACGCATCACACCACCGACACATTGGCGCGCGGCGACCATCGATACCTATGACGATCATCGAATGGCGATGTGCTTTTCGCTTGCTGCGTTTGGCGGTGTGGCCGTGCGAATCCAAGACCCTGGCTGCGTGGCTAAAACGTTTCCGGATTATTTTCAGGCACTGGCAAGCGTGGTACAGCCGCAGTGAACAATATCCCGGTGATTGCGATCGATGGGCCCGCCGCCTCGGGCAAAGGCACGGTGGCCAAGGGCTTAGCCAAGGCGTTGGGCTTTCATTACCTCGAAAGTGGTGCCCTGTACCGGCTCGTGGCGTTCGTTGCGCAGCGCGAATCGATCGATCCAAACGATGCCCCGGCGCTAGCGCAGGTGGCTTCGGCGTTGCAAATTCGCTTTATTGAAGACCAAATTTTCCTTTCGGGTCAAGAGGTTGCAGAGCAACTTCGGGTCGAGTCAATCGGTAATTTGGCCTCCCAAATCGCAGCTCATCCGGCTTTGCGTCGCGCCTTACTTGAGCGGCAGCGGGCGTTTCGTGCTGCACCTGGATTGAGCTGCGATGGGCGCGATATGGGTACGGTGGTTTTCCCAGATGCTGCACTCAAGGTGTTCTACACCGCGCGGGTTGAGGTGCGCGCCGAACGGCGGCTTAAACAGTTGAAACAAAAAGGATTAGATGCTAATCTCGCCGACCTTTCTCGGGACCTGGCTGAGCGCGATGCGCGTGATGCCGCCCGCGCCACAGCACCGCTGGCTGCCGCAGCCGACGCCCTGATTCTGGATGCCTCAGATCTGCGTGTTGACCAAGCGCTTGACGTGCTGATGCGGTGGGCTCGAGAACGGCAGATTGGCGTTACCACCACTGCCCCCGCCCGGGGAAATTGACGGTGCGTTGATTCGGTTGAAAGGTTGGATGGGTTGCCGCCAGGCGACCGATCCGTGTGTTTAACGTAACCCGTCATGCGCCGCGCCCAATTGAGGACAGCAAAGACGGACTTTTTGTAGGTTTCCATTCTCATGGCCAGTCTTTCCCCCGCAGCAAGCACCTCCTCCCACGCGCCAGATTCATTTGCCGCGCTATTCGAGGAAAGCCTCACTCGTAAAGAAATGCGTATCGGCGAAGTCATTACCGCCGAAGTCGTGCGTGTGGACCAAAACTTTGTAGTGGTCAACGCTGGACTCAAATCCGAGAGCGTGATCGCACTCGAAGAATTCAAAGACGACGCCGGTCAAACCGACGTTAAAGCAGGTGATTTTGTCAGTGTGTCCATCGAAGCCCTTGAAGACGGCTACGGCGAAACGCGTCTTTCACGCGATAAAGCTAAGCGCCTTGCCGCTTGGATGGATCTTGAAAAAGCGCTTGATGATGGCGAAAAGATCGAAGGCATGATCACTGGCAAGGTCAAGGGTGGTCTCACCGTGATGGCCAAAGGCATTCGCGCCTTCTTGCCTGGTTCGTTAGTCGACTTACGTCCGGTGAAGGACACCACGCCCTACGAGGGTAAGTCGATGTTGTTTAAAGTGATCAAACTCGACCGCAAGCGTAACAACGTGGTGGTCTCACGCCGCGCGGTGCTTGAAGAAACTGTGGGTGCAGAGCGCGAGCATTTGTTGGCCACGCTATCCGAGGGCTCGATTGTTAAAGGTGTCGTCAAAAACATCACCGACTACGGCGCGTTTGTCGATTTGGGTGGTATCGATGGCTTGCTGCACATCACCGACTTGGCTTGGCGTCGTGTGAAGCATCCTTCAGAAGTATTGGCTGTGGGCGATGAAGTCACAGCAAAAGTGTTGAAGTTTGATACCGAAAAAAATCGTGTTTCCCTCGGTTTGAAACAGTTGGGCGAAGATCCTTGGGTGGGCATCTCACGCCGTTACCCACAAAGCACGCGCTTGTTTGGCAAGGTCACCAATCTCACCGACTACGGCGCGTTTGTTGAAGTCGAGTCAGGTATTGAAGGCTTGGTGCACGTCTCTGAGATGGACTGGACCAATAAGAACGTTCATCCATCCAAAGTCGTGCAGGTGGGTGACGAAGTCGAAGTGATGATCCTTGAGATCGACGAAGATCGCCGTCGTATTTCGTTGGGTATGAAACAGTGCAAACCCAATCCATGGGATGACTTTGCACGTGACTTCAAGAAGAACGACAAGGTCAGCGGCCAGATCAAATCGATCACCGATTTTGGTGTGTTTATTGGTTTGCCTGGTGGTATCGACGGCTTGGTGCATCTGTCCGACCTGTCGTGGTCGGCGGCGGGTGAAGAAGCGGTGCGTAACTTCAAAAAAGGCGATGAGATCGAAGCGATCGTGTTGTCGATTGATGTTGAGCGTGAGCGTATTTCGCTTGGGATCAAGCAAATGGAAGGTGACCCATTCACCAACTTTGTGGCCACCAACGAAAAGAACGGCATCATCCCAGGAACGGTGAAATCGGTGGATGCCAAGGGTGCCGTGGTGTCATTAGGTGATGACATCGAAGGCTACTTGCGTGCTTCAGAGTTTTCGCGTGATCGCATCGATGATTTGCGTACGGTGCTAAAAGAAGGTGACAGCATCGAGACCATGATCATCAACGTGGATCGCAAGACTCGCTCGATTAATCTTTCAGTCAAAGCCAAAGACATGGCCGATGAATCTCAGGCCATGAAATCACTGCGTACTGAAAATGCCGCGAGCGCTGCTGGTAGCACGAACCTTGGTGCGTTGTTGCGTGCCAAGCTCGATAAAAGCAATCCGCAGGAATAAAGGCGCGCGATTAAAGCGCGTTGGAGCCGTTTGTCATGACCAAGTCCGAACTGATTGCTCAATTAGCCTTACGCCACCCGCAGTTGGTGGCGAAGGATGCCGAGTACGCAGTCAAAGTGGTTCTTGATGCGATGAGCCAAGCTTTATTAGATGGCAATCGCATCGAGATCCGCGGTTTTGGCAGCTTTGGTTTGAATTACCGCCCGCCGCGCGTGGGCCGTAACCCAAAGTCGGGCGAAAAAGTGCACGTGCCAGAAAAATACGTGCCCCACTTTAAGGCTGGTAAGGAACTGCGCGAGCGCGTCGACGCGACGCAGATGCCACCGGCCGCAGCGGCTTGATCAACCAAGGCTTGTTTGGCGTTGCCTAACGCCACACTGGCCACCGATCGTTGACCCGATCAGCATGCGCATCGTTACTTGGACCTTACGCCTGCTGCTGTTTTTATTTGCGCTCGCCTTCGCGGTGCGTAATGTCGAGCCCGTTACGCTACGTTTTTACTTCGATTTAGCATGGACCGCACCGCTGATTGCTGTGCTGTTTATCGTCTTTGTGGTGGGCGCTGCAATTGGCTTACTTGCTGCGTTACCCACCTTGCTAGCGCATCGACGTGAAATCTTACAGATGCGTCGCGATCTCGATGCCGAGCAAGTCTCGCGTGGGGCACAAGAAGCGGCGCGAGTGCAGCCACCACCCGCAGAGGGGCTTTAATGGAGTTTGAGTACTGGTGGCTGTTAGCACTTCCGCTCTTTTTTGCGTTAGGTTGGTTGGCCGCGCGCGTTGATATAAAGCATTTGCTCAGCGAATCGCGTGCGTTGCCGCAGTCGTATTTCAAGGGCCTCAATTTTTTGCTCAACGAGCAACCGGATAAAGCCATCGAGGCATTTATCGAAGTGGTCAAAGCCGATGACCCTGAAACCATTGATCTGCACTTTGCGCTGGGTAGTTTATTTCGACGTCGCGGTGAATATGATCGCGCCATTCGCATGCATCAAAACTTAGTCGAGCGCGTCGATCTCGCAGCAGAGCGCAAGCTCGCTGCGCTATTCGAGCTTGGTCAAGATTATTTGAAGGCCGGTATTCTTGATCGTGCCGAAGAAGTATTTAAGCGATTAAACAATGGGTCAACGGCACGCCAAGCGCTGATTTTTTTGCTTGAGATTTATCAGGCGGAAAAAGACTGGGCCAAAGCAATTACCACGGCACGTGAATTGCATGTGCAATCGGATTTTTCGTACGGTGCTGAGATCGCGCATTTTCATTGTGAACTCGCCGCCACCGCGAGTGCGCAGTCTGCTACCGGCTTAGCACGCGAGCATTTAATGGCTGCGCTTGATGCCAATAAAAAATGCGTACGGGCCAGCCAGCTTTTAGGTGATCTTGAGCGTGCAGCTGGTCAATATGAGGCGGCGATTCAATGCTGGCAGCGCATCGAAACACAGAATCCAGCCTACTTGGCGTTGGTTGCGCAACGTCTACTCGAAGCCTATGGACAAGCCGGGCGCGCCGAGGAAGGGCTGACACTGTTATCTGGTTATCTCGCGCGTTATCCTTCGTTGGATTTACTCGACACGACATTTCAAAGCACGTTTGAACTCAAAGGCGCTGATGCAGCACATGCCTTAGTGCGTGATGAGTTGCGACGTAATCCAACCTTGCTGGGATTAGATCGATTACTGGAAGCGCAAGTGGCGGCAGCACCGACGCCTGAGCGCCGTCATGACCTCGAACTCATCCGCAACCTTGTACATACCCACACGCGTCGATTGGCACGCTATCGTTGCGAGCATTGCGGTTTTCGCGCACGACAGTTTCATTGGCATTGTCCCGGTTGTGGAAAATGGGAAACTTATCCTCCTCGTCGAACAGAAGAATTTGAGCTCACTCCATGAAAGTTACGATCGTTGGTACAGGTTATGTTGGTTTGGTGACAGGCGCGTGTCTTGCGGACGCAGGCAATCATGTGTTTTGTTTAGACCTGGATGCAAAAAAAATTGCTCGAATCAATGCAGGAGAGATCCCGATTTTTGAGCCGGGGCTCGAAGCGATTGTGGCGCGTAATCGCGCTGCGGGTCGCATGATCTTCTCGACAGATGTCGCCGCGAGTGTGGCCCACGGTGAAGTGCAAATGATTGCGGTTGGCACACCACCCGGTGAAGATGGTTCAGCCGACATGCGACATGTGGTGTCTGCAGCAAAAGCAATTGGCCAGCACATCAACGACTATCGAGTCATTGTTGATAAATCAACCGTGCCTGTTGGGACGGCCGATCGCGTACGCGAAACCATTGCTGCCGAAATCAAGGCGCGTGGTGTGGACGTACCTTTTAGCGTGGCGTCTAATCCGGAATTTTTAAAAGAGGGCGCAGCAGTTGAAGATTTTATGCGGCCGGATCGTATTGTCATTGGTGCGGACGATGCCCGCGCAGTAGAGGTGTTACGTCGGCTGTATGCACCATTTCAGCGTAATCACGATCGTTTAATGCAAATGTCCGTGCGCTCAGCCGAGCTCACTAAATATGCTGCAAACGCCATGCTCGCCACGCGTATTTCGTTTATGAATGAGCTGGCAAACTTAGCCGAGAGCTTGGGGGCAGACATTGAAGAAGTGCGTCGCGGTATTGGTTCTGATCCACGTATTGGCTATCACTTTTTATATCCTGGCACAGGGTACGGCGGTTCGTGTTTTCCGAAAGATGTGAAGGCGCTGCAACACACTGCAGAAAGTGCGGGTCATCCGTTGCAATTACTCGCGGCAGTGGATGCGGCCAACGATCTACAAAAACACGTGTTGCCTAAAAAAATTCAACATCATTTTGGGCAAGACTTGAAGGGTCGTACGTTTGCGTTATGGGGCTTGGCGTTTAAACCCAATACCGATGATATGCGCGAAGCGCCGAGTCTGACGGTGATTGCTGATTTAGTGGCCGCGGGTGCATCGATTCGTGCCTATGATCCTGTTGCCCGCACCGAAGCGCGTCATTTGCTTGCTAAGTACCCAAATGTTCAAGTGGTTGATCAGGCGATGGCGACGCTCGAAGGTGCAGATGCATTGGTGATATTGACCGAGTGGCAAGAGTTTAGAAGCCCAGATTTTGAGGCGATCCGCCACGCACTAAAAACGCCGGTTATTTTTGATGGTCGCAATTTATATGAACCCGCTGCGGTCGCTAGCCACGGCATCACTTACCACGCCATCGGCCGACCCGTGGTCGCGATCAAGGCATGACAACACGAAACAACATTGCCGCCGCCCGTGTGTTGGTGGTGGGAGACGTGATGTTAGATCGCTACTGGTTTGGCGATGTCTCGCGGATCTCACCTGAAGCACCCGTGCCAGTTGTTAGAGTGGAGCGTGTGGATGAACGCCCTGGTGGTGCGGCGAATGTGGCGCGCAATTGTGCGGCGCTCGGTGCGCAAGCGCAGTTATTGTCTGTGGTGGGCACCGATGAAGCGGGTGTGCGTCTTGAAACCTTGGTGGCGCAAGCCGGCGTGCAGGCGCGGTTGCATCACGATCCGGATATGCCCACGACCGTGAAGCTACGTGTGATCGGCCGACAGCAACAACTTCTGCGTATCGATTTTGAAACGCCACCCTCGAGCGAAGTGTTAGCTGCCAATTTGGCGGAATTTTCTGCTGCCTTGCCAAATACTGATACGGTCATTTTGTCGGATTACGGTAAAGGTGGATTAACACACATTGAAACCATGATTACGTTAGCCCGTGAATCTGAAAAACGCGTGCTGGTCGATCCCAAAGGAGACGATTACGCACGTTATCAAGGAGCTTTTCTGCTCACCCCCAACCGTGCTGAATTACAAGAGGTGGTTGGTCGTTGGAGTGATGAAGCCGATTTAACGCAGCGAGCGCATGCGTTACGAAAAAAACTCAAACTGCATGCGTTATTACTTACACGCAGTGAGCAGGGTATGACCTTGTACGACGATAATGGCGAGATGCATGTCCCCGCACAAACACGAGAAGTGTACGATGTGAGTGGCGCGGGTGATACGGTCATTGCTAGCTTGGCGGTGATGTTAGCCACCGGTGCGGAGTTGGCGCAAGCGGTGCAGGTGGCCAACCGCGCAGCAGGAATTGTGGTTGGTAAGCTGGGTACCGCGGTCGCCACGCACGCTGAAGTTTTTCAATAGCGAGAACCTTGTATGTACACCATCGTGACGGGTGCAGCTGGATTTATCGGATCGCGCGTATTAGCAGGCTTAAATCGAGCGGGTATACGCTCGATTATTGCTGTTGATCATTTAGCCAATGCCGATAAATTTAAAAATCTCGTCCCGTGCCAATTTTCTGAGTATTTGGATAAAGAAGAATTTATTCAGCGTCTCGAAGCTGGCGAGTTTGACGGTGGCGTCGATGCGATTTTGCATCAAGGTGCTTGCTCAGACACCATGCAAACCGATGGTCGTTACATGATGGAAAACAACTACCGCTACTCCATGCGCTTACTCAATTGGAGTCAGTCAGAAGAAGTGGCGTTTATTTATGCCTCTTCTGCGGCCGTGTATGGCGCGGGTCGTACATTCGTTGAGGATGTGCGCCACGAATCCCCGTTGAATGTATACGGCTACTCTAAATATTTATTTGACCAGCATGTACGTGAACGTCTTGCTGAGCGTTCCGCGCAAATTGCTGGCTTTCGGTACTTTAATGTGTACGGGCCGAATGAGGCGCATAAAGGGCGGATGGCCTCGGTGGCGTTTCATGCGTTTCATCAGTTTCAAGCCGATGGCCACGTCAAACTTTTTGTGGGTAGCGATGGCTACACCGATGGCAATCAGCTGCGTGACTTTGTGCATGTCGATGACGTTGTAGCCATGAATCTTTGGTTCTTGGAACGTCCCGAAGTTTCTGGAATTTTTAATTGCGGTACAGGTCGTGCACAAACGTTCAATGACGTTGCTGTCGCGGTCGTGAATGGCATTCGTGCTGCACGCGGTGAATCTTCGTTACCGCTTGAAGCGTTGGTGCGTGAAGGCATGATTCGTTATGTGCCGTTTCCGCCTGCATTAATCGGTAAGTATCAAAGCTATACCGAAGCGCATCACACGCAACTACGTGCATCTGGCTACGATGGTGCTTTCCGAGATGTAGCTGCCGGTGTGGGGGGCTATGTGCAACATTTACTGGCCAGTGCATGAACTATCCAACCATTGAGGCGTTTGTTGGCCGCACGCCGTTGGTTCGATTACAGCGCATTCCCGGTGAGGCGATTACCCAAGCAGGGAACGTTATTCTGGGTAAGCTCGAAGGGAACAACCCGGCAGGCTCAGTCAAAGACCGCCCGGCAATGTCAATGGTGGTGTTGGCTGAATCGCGCGGCACGATTCGTCCAGGCGACACCTTGATCGAGGCAACCAGTGGTAACACGGGCATTGCGTTAGCAATGGCAGCAGCGATACGCGGTTACAAGATGGTGTTGATCATGCCCGAGAACCAATCCATCGAACGTCGACAAACCATGCGAGCGTTTGGCGCCGAAATTATTTTGACCCCTAAAACTGGCGGGATGGAATCCGCGCGTGATTTGGCTGAGCGTATGGTCGCGCAGGGCAAGGGGGTGATGCTTGATCAATTTAGTAATCCAGATAACCCGCAAGCACACATTGATGCGACTGGACCTGAAATCTGGAACGATACGCAAGGACGGATTACGCACTTTGTATCGAGTATGGGAACCACTGGCACCATCATGGGTGTCTCGCGTTATTTAAAGTCGCGCAATCCAGCGATCAAAATTATTGGTTGTCAGCCACAAGAAGGTTCGCAAATTCCTGGAATTCGAAAGTGGCCAGAAGCTTATTTACCCAAGATCTTCGATCGCTCTGCAGTGGATCAGATTGAATACGTGAGCCAAAGCGAAGCAGAAGCGATGTCCAGACGCTTGGCGCGTGAAGAAGGTATCTTTGCTGGTATTTCCTCTGGGGGTGCACTTTGCGCAGCCCTACGTATTGCCGGTCAAGTACGTGACGCCACCATCGTGAGTATCGTGTGCGATCGCGGCGATCGTTATTTGTCGACCGGCGTGTTTCCGGACTAATGTCACGATCGATGTCGATGACGCCTATCCTTGCTTTTGATATTGAAACCGTGCCGGATTGCGCAGGCATTCGACGTTTGTACGCCTTACCAGAACAGCTGCCGGATATCGAGGTGGCTGAGGTGGCATTTCAAAAACGTCGAGCGGTTACCGGTAGTGATTTTTTGCAGCCGCATTTACAACGCGTGGTGGCGATCAGTTGCGTGCTACGTGATGCAGACGGTGTACGTATTTGGTCACTGGGGCAATCTGAAGATACTGAAGCTGCACTGATCCAACGTTTTTTTGATGGACTTGCGCGCTTTACCCCACAACTGGTTTCTTGGAATGGTGGTGGCTTTGATCTGCCCGTACTCAATTATCGTTCGCTCTTACACGGTATTGAGGCTGCACGCTATTGGGATCAAGGCGAAGACGACCGTGATTTCAAATGGAATAGTTATCTTGGCCGTTATCACACACGCCATCTCGATTTGATGGATGTGTTAGCTATGTATCAACCGCGCAATAACGCGCCATTGGATGATGTTGCACAAGTGGCGGGGTTACCCGGGAAAATTGGTGTTGGCGGTGCTGGCGTGTGGGATGCCTATCGCGCAGGTAAGATCGAAGAGATTCGTGACTATTGCGAAGTCGACACACTCAATACCTATTTGCTGTATCTGCGTTTTCAACGCATGCGCGGTGTATTTACCCTTGAACACTATCAAAGCGAATGCGCATTAGTTCGTGCCTTTGTAGAAAAACAACCGCAAGCACATTGGCGCACCTTTTTAGAAGGTTGGCATGACCCGTTGCTCGTGACCGCATGAGCGAACCCAAAGAAAGAATTCTCGATATCGAGTCTCTCGATGGCGATGGTCAGGGCGTTGCGCGGCACGATGGCAAAGTGTTTTTTGTCGAAGGTGCGCTACCAGGCGAACGTGTCCGTGCGCAAATCACTGTGCGTCGTGCGAGTTTTGAAATGGCGCGCACGCTCGAGGTGTTGCAATCCGGTCAGGGGCGACGAACGCCACCGTGCCCTGCGTTTGGATTGTGTGGTGGTTGCGTCACACAGCACGCTGATCAGTCCACCGAGCTTGCTGCCAAGCAACGAGGACTCGAAGACAATTTAGCGCGTATCGGTAAAGTGCAGGCTGAGACACTGTTACCCATGATCTATGGTGCCGAATGGGGATACCGAAGTCGAGCGCGACTCTCCGTACGTCATGTGCACAAAAAAAGCAGTGTGCTTGTTGGCTTTCGAGAAAAAAAATCCAGTTATGTTGTGGATATGCAGGCCTGTCCCAACTTGCCGCCAGCCATATCGGCGTTGATTCCGGCGTTGCGTGATTTACTTGCCACGCTCGAAGCTAAAGAGCGGATGCCACAAATTGAAATCGCTGTCGGTGAACGCGTGACCGTGTTGGTGGTGCGGCATCTCACGCCAGTCTCGGATGCAGACGGTGAAAAGCTACGGGCGTTTGCCGAACAACACCGTGTGTCACTGTGGCTGCAATCTAAAGGCCCGCTGACTGCGGTACCGTTTCATCCTGCCGAGCGGCCAACGCTAGATTACAGCTTGCCTGAATTTGATGTGCGGATCGCCTTTGAGCCCACCGATTTCACGCAAGTCAATCAAGGCGTGAATCGTGTACTGGTACGACGTGCCATGCATTTACTCGATCCACAACCGGGTGAGCGCATCGCGGATTTATTTTGTGGCTTGGGAAATTTTTCTTTGCCAATTGCTCGTTCGGGTGCGCACGTGCTTGGCTTAGAGGGTGCCGAAGGCTTAGTGAGTCGTGCGCGAGACAATGCAAAAGCCAATGGCTTAGCGCAAAACACGCAGTTTGAAACCGCTAATCTTTTTACGCCCGAAGCGGCAGATCTGAAACGTTGGGGCCGCTTTGACAAGTTATTGATTGATCCACCGCGTGAAGGGGCCATCGAAGTCGTCAAAGCACTTGGGCAAACGGATCTGCCACAGCGCATTGTGTATGTCTCTTGCGACCCAGCCACGTTGGCACGCGATGCTGGAATGCTCGTCAATGTGTCTGGCTATCGTTTGCGTGCAGCTGGCGTGGTGAATATGTTTCCGCATACCGCGCACGTCGAATCGATTGCATGGTTTGAGCGATCAACATAAGTGATCGGCTTCAGCTCGTTGAAATAAAAAAGGCGCCAATCGGCGCCTTTTTTAATGCGTGACTGAACGCGGGATTAGTCGCGCTCGCCAGTCAACGCCATCAACAGTTGCAGTAAATTGGCGAAGATATTAAACAGGCTCATGTAGACACCTGTAGTAGCCATGATGTAGTTGTCTTCGCCGCCATGCACGATCCGCGAAAGATCGTGTAACAGAAACAGCGAGAACACCAAAATCACCGCCGATGAAATGGCCAGCGACAACACCGGTAATTGCAGGAACATGTTGGCTAACATCGCCACCAACAGAACCACCATACCGACCATCAAGAAATTTCCTAAGAAACTGAAGTCACGCTTTGATGTGGTGGCAATGGTAGCCATCACCGCCATTACAATGCCAGTGCCGCCCGCCGCGTAACCAACGAGTGCTGCGCCATTTTTTAGTGCCAGCGCCACGTTGAGCAGCGGACCTAACCACCAGCCCAGCATAAAGGTGAGTAGCAACAATAGGCCGATACCAATCACGCTGTCACGATTTGCGGCGATCGCAAACTGCAAACCAATCGCTGCAGCCATCATCACCAATGAGGTCATGATTGGGTGCTGCATCACAATGTAAGCCGTGCTCATGCCGATCATTGCACCGATGATGGTTGGAATCATGGTGAGTGCCAGCAGCACATAGGTGTTTCGCAGAACCCGATGACCGTCGACTTGAGTGGCTTCCTGCCAAGCTGGCTCGGCACCAAAATGGTTGTCGTTATGTGGCACGGGACGAAGATCTGGTTGCATGGTTTGTCCTCCTTGAGGCGATAAATGCAATGACAACGTTTGATTCCTGGGGAGTCGCAGGGAAGCAGCAAGCTGACAACACCCCTACAACAAGGGCTCAGACTACCAAACTTGGCTGAAGTTTCAAGTCATCCTTGTTCAAAAGGGGCGCAAGGCGGCGGTAAACGCTAAAATAGCCCTTCTGAGGCAGTTTTCTCGGCATCTCCTTAGATTGGAAGCGTGGCAGAGTGGTCGATTGCACCGGACTTGAAATCCGGCAACGGGCAACCGTTCGTGAGTTCGAATCTCACCGCTTCCGCCAAGTTAAGGTTGACCCGTTAGCCTGCGTATTCCGGTATGACCGCATAGTGCCCCCCGAGCGCCATTTTCTGCCTAAGAAAATTCCATTTTTTTGTGACATCGACGCCAATTTCGCTCGTTGATATCGTTAGGTCTAAACTCTGTCACGATCGCCGTTTAGGATAACGAAAACTGGGTTTTTGGAGTCAGTGATGAAATATAAAAAATTGGTTACTTGGCTTGCCAGAATGACAACGCTATTCGCGATCGCAACGATAGCGCATTCTCAACAAAGCCCGTTCCCTCCATGTCCTGGCAGCCATCACTCAAATTGGTCTAACTGCGTAGGAAATCTAAATGTTGGTGGCGGTCGAATTGGCGTGTCGATTACCGAAGTAACTCGAGACTTGGCGAATTCGCTCGGGCTATCAAAAGTATCGGGTGCACTGGTGGTGGAAGTAGAAAAAGGTGGGCCCGCAGAGAGCGCCGGCATTGCAGCGAATGACATCGTTTGGATGGTGAATAAAAAACCAATCGAGAATGTCAGCGATTTTTCAAACACCATTAGCGCTACAAGTCCAGGTGAAAACATATCGATCGGAGTGATTAAAAAAGGCTTATTTCGTGAATTGACTTTGACGGTGACAAAGGGTGGACATACCTACGTCGGTGAATTCAGGAACGGGAAGTATCACGGCAAAGGAGTTCAAACCTACGCCAATGGCGGCAATTATGTTGGGCAATTTATTGATGGTAAGTCGGTAGGGTGGGGTGTATTTACTTTTTCTGATGGCCGTCAATATGTTGGTGAATTTAAGGACGGTAAATATCACGGCTCAGGAATCGTTTACTCAAAAGAAAAACAAATTTCGTACTCAGGTCGCTTTGAAGAAAATAAGTTGATCGAATCTAAAGTGCTCGATCCAATTCGCTTTGCTTATGTGAGTCAGCCTGTCCTAGGCGCTCAAGAATCTTTAGTAGCTACAGGCGCTAAAAATTCCGAAAGTATAAAAAATCAAAATTTAGGGTCGGTTGTTCGCGGAAAAGTCATGCAGCCAGAACAACAAATTGTTTGCAATGAGGCTCTCTATCCGTCAATCATTTCTAATGCAAATACATTCGTTGGTGCAATTAAATCAATGCCACCAAACGTTGTGGTGCAACCGTATGGAAATTGGTTTGCTTTAGCTGGCTATGTCAACTTAATTGGCTGCCCAAATAAAGATTTTGAGGAGGCCAAATATTGGTTGGAGCTTGGCGTAAAGCATGCATCCATATCCGCAAACCATAACCTCGCTTGGATGTACCAAAACGGTTTGGGCGTCGCAAAAGATGAAGTAAAAGCCGCCACGCTATACAAGAAGGCTCTTGATACCCACGGCTTACCTCCATCCGTGCGGAGATTAACGCGTGAAAATTTTGAATTGCTTAGCGCTGAGGCAATTGCAAAAGCTGGCATATCTGAGACTCAATCGACTGCTTCTCCTGCACCGTTGGCTGTAACGACGCCACCACGGGCCGCAGCACCCATTTCAGCGAAGCCCGTCGAAGCAGCAACAGCGCCATCGGTAGCCTTACCTAAACCCACCGCCGAACGCACCCAAGTTGCAATGAGCACTGGCAGGCGTCGTGCATTGGTGATTGGTAACGACACATATCAGCTCATCCCAAAGCTAGTCAACGCACGTGAAGACGCAAAAGCGCTGTCTGAGAGCTTAACGAGTGTGGGTTATCAAGTGACCTTAAAGCTTGACCTCACCGAAAAAGAAATGAAAGCCGCGCTGCGTACATTTGCAGCGCAAGTGGAAGGCGGTGATGAGGTCGTGGTGTTTTTTGCAGGTCATGGCGTACAAATTGGTAGTGCAAACTTTTTGTTACCTGTCGATATTGCGGGTGACAATGAAGCGCAAGTAAAAGATGAAGCGATACAGCTCCAACGTATTCTTGATGACATGACCGAGCGCAAAGCGCGCTTTACGCTCGCCATGATTGATGCTTGTCGAGACAATCCTTTTAAAGGCACAGGCAGAAGTATTGGTGGCCGTGGTTTAGCTTCTACAACAGCTGCCACCGGTCAAATGGTGATTTTTTCGGCGGGCGCGGGCCAACAAGCGCTCGATAAACTAAGT
>CANIIA010000023.1 GCA_947467435.1 Betaproteobacteria bacterium | reverse complement strand
GGAACCAGTGTAGTTGAGTGTTTCTGTGCCAATCAATCCAGAAACTGTTACCGCGCCTGTCAAACTGGTCGATGCGTCATACGTCTTGCTCGCGGTGAGTGCGACGGTTTTTGCATTCACCACACCAGTCGGTGTGCCACCAGTCAGCGTGTAGTTGCTCGCTATGCCGGTGCCATCGGTGAGTGCTAATGATCCTAAAGTGAGTGTTTGGATTCCGGCGCTCACGTTGGTACTCGTTACAGAACCAGTCCCCATTACGACCAAGTTCTCTGCGCCAACACCTGTGCTCACCGTGCCGGTTGTTCCAAACGTCGAGGCTGCAAAGCTGGTCGTAGCGTCGTAAGTTTTACTGCCACTTAAGCTAATGGCTTTAGCGTTAATCGTGACCGGTGCGTTTACCGCGTTGAGTGTTGGCAGCACATAGTTACTTGCTAAACCGCCATTACTACCATCCGTTAACGTAATCGCGTTGATGTACTTGTTGGCCGTCGCCACGTTTGCGTTATTTGCGGTCGCATTGGTGTAGCTCAGCGTCTGGTTATCAATCAAACCACCGATGGTTACCGCACCTGTCAAACTGGTCGTTCCGTTGTAGGTTTTAGTAGCGCTCAGCGTCAGCGACTTGGCGCCCACACTCAAGACCCCCGTGTTGCTGTAGCTGACGGTGTTGCTGCCCAGTGGCACTGCGCCGGCGGCGGTGACTGCGTAGCTGCCCACATTGGCCGTGGCGGTCTGCCCGACGGAACTGGCCGTTGGCAGCGTGCCCAGCACCGCATCGATGGTGCTGCTGTCGAAGCCAGGCACCCAGAACCCGGGGTTGCCGCTCTGGGCGGACTGGGTGTCGGTGTAGCTCAGGCTGGCGGCCAGGGTGGCGCTGTCCACCGTGCTGCCATAAGTCTTGCTGGCAGATCCGGTCGTGACGGTGATGGCGTTGCTGGCGGCAAACACGTAGCGGTTGCCTGACGGCACAGCGCTGGGCGGCGTGGTCTGGTACGTCTGTCCCCACAGCGCTACGTTGCCTGAACCCAGGTATGACGTGCTCGTGTGGTTCATGTCCTGGTACAGAATCCACCGACTGGTGCCGCCACCGGTCATGGACAAGGCCGAGCCACCCAGGCTGGAATTGTTGATCACCGCACCACCCAGGGCCGACAGCGCCAGATAGCCGCTGGGCTGGCTGACGGTAAAGGAGCCGGCTGCGTTCAGCGTCACGCTGCTGCTGGACAGCACACTGACCGAATCACTGAAGGTCATGGCACCACCCACGGTCACTGCGCCGGCGGTGTTGCTGCCCAGCGTGATGCTTGCAAAGCCGTCCTTCACGCTGCGCGTACCGCCATTGAACAAGGTATTGGCCAACGACAAGGTGCCCGTCCCGCCGCCCAGGCCGACGGTGGTTCCGGCGGTGTAGGGCGCAATCGTCAAGTTGCCGCTGGAGGCCAAACTTCCCCAGCCCGAAATGGTGTTGGCTGTGATACTGATGTCGCTGCTGGACGTAGTGACTGCGCTGCCAGCCAGCAGCCCTATGCTGCTGCCCGAGTACAGGGCTAGTGCGCCAGCGCTGCTGATGCTGATGGAGCCAGACTGCGCCAGGGTGTTGGAATAGACGTAGGCCACGCCTGCACTCTGCACACTGATGCTGCCGGTGCCGGTTGCGGCGAGCGTGGTGGTGGCCGGGATGTTGAGCGAAGTTTGCGAGGTGCTCCCCCCCGTGCTTTGAATGCTGAGGTTGCCATCCACCACCGTGAACTTGCTGGGCGCTGTGGCACTGCCACCATATGCATCGGTGACAAACGATTGCCCGCCAGTGCCACCCAACGCAGCAACCATTGTGATGCTGCCTGTGGTGCCTCCGTTGACCTGCAAACCTCTGTACGCACCGATGCCAAAGCCACCTGCATTGGTGGGTGTGCGGCCGAGCACCGAAATATCGCCACCGCCGGAATACAGATGCACATTGCCATCGTGCGCAGCGCTGGTGTTCGTACCAAGCATGATGGCGGAGGTGGCATTCGCATAACCCGTGGGCACAGTGGTACCCAGCGTTGTTGATGCGGTGGTGGTACCACCCGCCAGGGTGATACTGCCACCGCCAGTGGTGTGCGTGCCTGCGCTGCGGTCTGCGCTGGTGCGACTGTCAATGCTGGCGTTGTCTCCCAGGGCAATGCCAGCGTTGGTGGCGGTGGTCGAACCGGGTGTATTCGCCCACAACGTGATGTCGCCGCCGTCGCTGGTCAGCGCCACGCTGGCCGCCTGGGTGATGCCGGCTCCAGACTTCACCAGAATGCCCGCGCCACTGGCGCTGCTGGTCAGGCTGCTGTTCACGGCCACTGTGCCGCCGCTGCCACCTGAAAGCAGGTTGATCGGCCCGTTCACCGTCAAAGCTGAATCGGCCGTGATGGCGGTGGTGTTGGTGTTGGAGCCCACCGTCAGTCCGCTGATCTTGTTGGTCAGGGTGGTGTTGCTGGTATTGATGCCAAACCAACTGAGCGAAATACCTTGGCTGAAGGCGCTGCTGTAGGGCTGCAGCGTGAAGGCGCCGGTGGTGTTCACGTACAAAGGGGTCCACCAACCCAACAGGTCGCCGGTCAACGTGACGTCGCTGCTGCTGCTGGGCACCACGCTGCCGGTGTAGCTGCCCAAATAGGTCTTGTAGTTGCCACTGTAGTCGTAGGTCAACTTCAGCGTGCCGCCGCTGCTGCCCGAGGCGATGTTGATCGGGCCACCATTGGCCATGATCTTCCCGCTAGTGAATCCGACTGCGTTGGTGGCGTTAGCGCCGCGTGCGCCTGTGATGTTGATGCCGCCACCGGCGCCTGTGGCCGCGATGGTCATCCCGGCAGTGTTGAAAATAGCCCCGGTACCTGATGACGATGCAGTGTCGGCACCTGAGCCACCCGTGCCAGAGATAGAGATGGCGTCGGCGGAAGGGCTGCCGGCCGTGATGCTGTTGGCCCAGAGGTGGATACCCATGGTCCAGTCATCAGTACCATTGCCGCCGATGCCGGTGATCGAAACCTTGCCAGCGGTGCTGGTCATTGAGCTGCCCCCGCCTGCGCCCATCATGATACCCATGGCATACGCGCCGCTTGTCGCGTCGTCGAATGAGCCGGCTTTGCCACGCAGCGAGATGTCGCCGTTGCTACTGCTGAGCACCACCGTGCCGTCGAAACGGATGCCTGACCGGTCGCTGCAGGGCCCCGTGTTGCACCCGATCGCAAAGCCCGACCCGCTGCTGTCACCGCCGCCCATCACGATATTGCCGCCCGCATTGATGGTCAGGCCCGCACTGCTGCTGATGCGTCCGACGGCAGCTCCACCCGTGCGGCTGGCAATGATCACGTCGCCATTTGCAGTGAACGTGGGCGAATTGTTGATGGTGATCGAGCCTGTGCTGTTCAGGGCCACCTGGTTGTCAATGCCGCGCAGTGAGGCACCAATGGTCATGTCGCCGCCATAGAGAGCGAGGTTCCACTGGCTGGTCAAGCTGCCGCTGCTGATGGTCAGCGGCATGTAGGTCGGATTCTGGAAATCGATCCCGAGGCTGTTCACCGTCAGTTTGCTAAACGCAGGCGCAGAACTGTAGCCAGCACTTGATGGCCGAAAAGTAGCCATGCCGCTGTTGGTAATTGTTAAGCCGCCTGTGTTGGTGATGCTTAACTTGTCGGCCGTGAGCGTGACGTCGCTGCTAGACGAGGTGACGTTGGTTCCGGTCTTGGCGCCCAGTGTGACCGTGCCGCTGCCGCCGGCGTAGATCAGCGAGCCTGCGGTGGGCGCGGTCAGGCTGATGGCGCCGCTGGCTGCCAGGATGTTGGTCTCCTGCAGGTACAGGCCATAGCCGTTCGCCGTGCCAGGGGCCGTGCCATTCACACTGACGCCGCCGGTGCCGATGGCCTGCACGGTCAGTCCGGAGCCCGTTGTGCTGTTGCTGCTCCCAAAGCCGATCGCGTTGGTTCCGGCCGCGACCGCCGTGCCCACGATGGTGCTACTGCCGTTCACCGTGAGCAGCGTGCTGCCCGGCGTGGTGCTACCGTTATACCAGTCCAGGCTGACACCCCGGGTGTAGGTGCTGCCGTAGCTGGCTGACCCGGTCAGGTTGATGTTGCCGGCATCGCCGGCGTTCATGGTGACGTTGCCAAAGCCGACCAGACCAAGGGTCTGCGTCAAGCCATCCGATGGCGCAACGCTGGTTTGGCCCAGCATGTTGATGTTGCCGCCACCGCTGTAGATCACGATGCCGGTGTTCTGCGCGACCGGCGTACCGCTGGAAGTCGTATAGGTGCCCAGCGTCACACCGGCCGGGGTGCCCGCTGCGTTCAGCGCGTAGCCAGTCGGCACCACCGTGCCCAGCGCCGTGGTGGTGGTGGTGGTACCGCCCGCCAGCGTGATGCTGCCGCCGCCGCTGGCGGCGGAGGTGTTGCCGGCGCTGCGGTCGGTGGCCGTGCGGCTGTCCAGCGTGGTGCCATTCAGCAGGTAGATGCCATGCCCTGCGCCGGTTGCGCCCCCACTGTCGGCCCAGTAGGTGATGTCGCCGCCGTGGGTCTTCACGGCCACGTTCGCCGCCTGGCTGATGCCGCCCGCCGCCTTGGCCAAGAAACCCTTGCCGGTGCCGGTGAGAGTGATGTTGGCGTTCAGGCTGATGCTGCCGTCAGCCACCAGTGACAGCGAGCCGGCGCCGGTGCCGGTGGTGGCGACCGCGTTACTGACGGTGATGTTGCCTGCGCTGCCACCGCTGGTGCCGCTGTTGGTGGTGGTGATGGACACATCGGTGCCAGCGTTTAGCGCAGTCTGCAGCGTGGTGGTGTTCACGACGGCGGTGGCCGACCCGCTGTTGGGTGTGTACGTGGGGCTGCCGCTGTAGCCGGCGTCCGTGCCGGTGGAGATGGTGACGTTAGCTGGGTCTAGCAACCACTGGCCGCCGCGGCCAGTGTTGATCACCACACTCTCAGAAACATTCAATGTGTGGCCAGAGGTTTCGATGCGCCCACCCACACCACTTCCGGCACCGTTTGCCGTGATCGTGCCGGCCACATTGGTTTGCGCAGTCTCGTTACGCACGTCACTCCACAACACCACAGTGCCGCCATCACCGGCTTGCGTCGCGCTGGCATTGATGCTTGTTTGCGGACCAACATTGACTTGGGTTGCTTGACGTACCCCATTGCCGCCTTGCCAATCCCCTCCCACGCGCACCGTCCCGCCACCGGTGGCACCGCGTGCATCGATTTGACTATGATCGGTGAGCGTAATGATTTCACCCAGCACATTCACTTCGCCCGCGCGTTGCGTGGCACTACGCACATCGAGTTGGCTTGACTCATTCAATGTGACCACGCCAGCTTCGAGCAAAATACGACCGCCTTTGCTTGTCAAACTGCTCGCACTGATCTGCCCACTATTGATCACTTGCCCCATCAGCTTGTTTAAAGCGTTGGCGCTCAAAATCACGACCCCCTCGGGCGCTTGCACAAGGTGTTTGTTTTCGATTAACGCGTTTAAGTCGGTAGCGGATGCCTGGATGTTGGTGAGCCCTTGTGCACTATCAAATTGCAGCGTGTAGGTTTCGCCCGCCACCAATGCAACCGTGCCGAGCCTGGCCACGATGACTCCGAGGTTGCGTACTTCGGGTGCAAGTAACGCGATATACCCACCCAAATTTGCTACTAAGCGACCTTCATTGACGATGCGTCCGGTGGCACCATGACGCGACCACACGTTTCGCCCAGCCATAAAATCTTCGTTACTGATCTGATGTGTTGTGGCGAGCAACCCACCGACTTCCACGCTCGAGGTTGGTGAAAAATACATCCCATTCGGATTGGTAAAAAACACTTGCCCAGGTGCGCTGATACGACCATAAATTTGACTCGGATTAGAATCGAGCACGCGATTGAGCACCACGCTCGAGACGCTCGGTTGATTGAAATTGACTTGCGCATCGCGACCCACATTAAAGGTTTGCCAATCCAGCACTGCGCGCGAGCCGCTTTGCGTGACATTCATCACACTGCCGGTTTGCGTGATGCTCGCGCTGCCAGCACGCACTTGCCCACCGGTGGGTAATTGATTCGATGCAGGCGCTGCGGTTTGTGCTTGCAACGTGCGTGCACTCCAAGCAAGCAACACTGCGCCCGCGAGAGATGAAATAGCGCGTTGACGAAAGCGTTTCAAAACGGCACCTGCAATGACACCCACACGCGATTGCGTAGCAACGAACCATCTTGATCTTTACCCGCTGACGTTGCGTTGGGGTTATCTCCGATACGGCGCGCAACTGTGGCACGTACCGTGGCTCCTTTCTCACCAAACCAAGATAAGCCCAAACCATTGCCACTTAGACGAAACGTATTCAGCGTGGTGGCACCGGAATATTGGTTGTTGTAATTCACGCGTACTGCACCGCTGTCGTGAAATGCATTGAGCGTGTAATGCTGCGATATCACCCAACGCATTTCGAGGGTTGCCAAACTGCCCTCGGCGCCACCGCCTTCACTACTGGGGTAGGCACGCACCCCGTTCGCCCCACCCAAATAAAAACGCTCTGAGCTATCTAAATTTTTATTGGCCACTTGACCAGTGATTACGCCATTGAATGACCAACCAGGCGCCAGTGTTTGTTGTCGTGAAACGCTGTAACGTACTTTATTAAAATGACCTTGCGTTTGCGCACCCAGCGCATCTGCAGACTGATTGGGTGAGCCCGTTAAATCAATCTGCCCTGTCATCCAAGTGAGGCTGGCCGAATTAAATCCACCACCCAACCATTGATCGCTGCGATTTGCAGACAACCCCAAGCCCATCACTTGCGATGCGTAACTAGAGACATTTGCTCCGGATGAATCGTTGACAAACTGCTTGTGATCAAAGGTAGACAAAAAATACACGTTACTTAACCGTGCGCGATAAATCGGGTAACTCAGTTCAACACCGGCTGTCACGGATTGCCCGTTGGCATTGAGCGATACAAACTCAGGCGCCACCAAGCGATACGAAAACAGCGATGTGTTCACGCCCACACGCCAACCATTCACCCCAACCGGCACACTCGCCGCGGCGCGCACATATTGCGTACCCGACGTTTTCATGGCTTGCGCGGTGAATGATTCACCCCAACCGAGTGGACTATTCAAAATGAGATTCGCGATTAAACGCGTACGACCCGTCGAGCGCGAACCCTGATTATCTGAACTGACATCTGATTCAACCAACGGTTCATCGCGCGAGCGCACAACGAGTTCGGTATGGTCTTCTTCTTGGCCGGCACGTAATGCACCATCCACCGATACACCGGGTAAATCATCCGCGAGCAAGATCGCACGATCGATGGTTTGTGTGTTCAACACACTGCCAGGTTTGATTTGCGTATCAAACCGACGACGAATCGAGGCCGTATCAATTCGATTGCTTGCGTGCCCTTCAAAAGTCACACCGGCATACACTGCCTCAACAATGCGGATCGTGATCACACCCTCGGTCACATCTTGCGCAGGCAACACCGCACGCGCCACCATGCCTGCATCGCGATACAAATGAACGACGGCATCTGCCGCCGCTTGTAAGTCAGGAAAGCCTAAAGCGCGATCGAGGTAACGCGAGACCACGCGTTGCAATACGGCAGAATCGATTTGCGTGTTTCCTTCAAACACAAATCGATGCACCGTCACACGCGGACCTGTCGTGGGCGTGACGTATGGCAATTCATGCGCCGGCGCTGTGAGCGGTGCCGGCAAAGAAGGACGCGGTGTCGGTGGCGCTAACGAACCCGCGTTAGGCGCCGTTTGTGCGCAAACCGCCCAGGGGCTCAGTCCGTACAGAGCCACCACCGAGCACAACACACACCGCCGATAAATCGAAGCGTTCATGCAATCCGCGTAAAAAAACGGCCGCAGATTGCAATTTGTTTATGTGATTAATCTGCGTTTAACGCCGTAGATTTCACACAATAGTAAAAATACTATTTACACGGAGAGGCTTCGAATACCAACTTTAGGCGATAAATACCTCTATAAAAACCAAGTGAAAAATAAATTTAATTATCGGCGCTGATCAAAGCGCCGGCCAACCAACGCTGCGGTGATGTTGGTTTTTTGAATATCCACCGCGCCGCCGGCGATACCCCAACCCCATGCATCACGCAAGCGCTGCTCCATCGGATATTCCTTGCTGTAGCCGTAGCCGCCCATGAGTTGCAGGGCACTGCCAGCCACATCGCGCACCATTTCGTTGGCAAAACATTTGGCCATCGAGCTTTCTTTGACTGAAGGTAAACCTGCGCTGGCGTTGCATACGGCTTGATAAATCAACAAGCGCGAGGCTTCGATTTTCATGGCCATTTCGGCTAAACGCAGTTGCACTGCCTGAAAATCTACGATTGGCTTACCGAATTGTTTACGGTTATTTACATACTCCAGCACGTAATCTAGTGCGCCCTGTGCAATCGCCAGGCTCATGGTGGAGTTGCCACAACGCTCAAGATCAAACGCTTCCATGAGTTGTTTGAAGCCTCCAGCATCAACAATCAAATTTTCTTTAGGGACTTGCACGTCATCAAAAAACATATCGCATGAAGGCACGCCTCTAAAACCCATCAGCGCTTCTTGTTTACCAAAACTAAATCCCTGCATGCCTTTTTCAACATACAAGGCACCAATGCCTTTAGCACCCGCAGCCTCTGATAAACGGCAATACACCAAATAACCTTGCGCATGACCGGCACCCGAACACCAACGCTTTTGTCCATTCAGTGTCCAACCGTTGGTCGTTGGTATCGCACGCGATTTCAAGTCAGTTGCCGCCGAGCCCGCATCGGGTTCAGACATGCTCACGGCCACAATCAGTTCACCCGCCACCACACGCGGAATGAGGCGTTTTCGTAGCGCCGCTGGGGCAAAGTGTGCAATCGCCAAGATTGGACCAAAGCACGATTCAAAAATCGGAAACGCAACTGTTGGCGAAATTTTTGCCAGCTCTTCTAGCACGATGACGGCATCTAAATGCGACATGCCATGTCCGCCATCCGCCTCGGGTAGGTTGATGCCGAGAAATCCCATTTCAGCGTAGCGCGACAACATCGATTGCGGCACAGGTGAAGCGCTTTCTTCGAGCTCGCGCGCAAGTTGTGGTAATTCGGCTTGGGCAAACCGGCGTGCGGTTTCACGTAATTGTTGTTGCTCGGAGTTCAGGCGAAAGTCCATGACATTGATCCTAGGGAATAAATAAAAATTTCAAGCGTTGCTGTTCACTGCGGAAATTGCAATACCAACACTTCTGCACCTTCGGCGCCCGCTTGCACGCCGATGGGCTCTTCTTCGGCAGTGGCAAACACCACTGACCAACGCGGCAGCAATGCACCACCCATGCGTGCACGCCCGGCTGCCACTAAATAGATGCGCGCTAATCCACCAGCATGCGTTGGAGCTACTGCAGCGGCGTGTGCTGGTAAACGCATCAACCAACCCGCAATGCCGTCAGCTTGCGGTGCAAACACTTCATCAAGGCTCACATCGCGGCGACGCGCACAGTCTTCACTAATGGGTAATAACGGACCGAGTAAATGTCGCTTGGCAACGCGTTGCATTTGCGCGCGCGCTTCGGGTAAAAATTTGGCGCCTGGGTCCATCGCAGGACGCAAAGTGAAGTACCCCAAACCACCCGCACCGGCAGTGATGGGACCATAGCCCGTGTGCGCACCGGCGTAATGCACACCCACGGGTCGTACTTCGTGACGTCCAATCGTTCCGCTACCTTGGACCACGACTTGAAATTCATTTTGCACATGAAAGTGCGGCAAGATCACGGTGTTGGGGTCTTGCTCAACCAAAAATACTTGCGGCGCAATCGCTTGATCAAAACCCGAACCGATCAGTTCGGTTTTGAAATAACCGGTGCCGTTCGCGAGCGTGAATTTTTTACGCCCCAACAAACCTTGGTCGAGCGTTCCGGTGCGGATCATCGCAGCAGCTGCACCAGTCGATGACGCATCCGATACACCCGCGCTTAGCCCTGAAATAGCGTGCCGCTGGGCTCGCCCAAAATCGTGGTTCGCATGCAATAACGATGCGCACCTGGTGCAAAGTCTGCTAAAGCCAAATGCATGGTGCTGCGGTTATCCCACATGATGATGTCGTTCTTTTGCCACTGATGACGATACGTAAATAACGGGTCCACACAGTGCTCAAACAACATACGCAAAATCGGAATCGACTCACGCTCCGTCATGCCCACGATGCGTTTGGTCATTTGCTCGGAGAGATACAAACACTTGGCGCCCGTTTCGTTGTGCGCACGAACCAACGGCTGCGCGATCGGCGGATTGGCTGCACGCAGTTGTGCCACCAGGGCAGGATCGCGTTTTTTCATGTTCTCGACCCCCATGTAGTCGTGCACCGCTTCGCGACCTTCGATCATCTGTTGCAGTGTCGGCGAGAGCGCTGCATAGGCGGCTTGCGTGCTACAGAACATGGTATCGCCGCCCACTTCGGGCAAGATTTGCGCATGAAAAATCGAGCCCAACGGTGGACGTAAGGTGTAAGACAAATCGGAATGCCAATGCCGCCCAACGTTTTCGCTGACCGAAGGTTTTCCATCCACCGGAATCGTTGAGAGGACAAATAATTCTGGATGCTGTGGATGACGAAACGGCGCGAGCGTTTCATGTAAATCAAGCGTGCCAAAGTGTCGGCTAAAGTCGATGAGTTGTTGCGGTGTGATGTCTTGGCCACGCAACAAAATAATGCCGTGCGCATTCCATAGTTGTCGCACCGCTGTCGCGGTTGCGCTGGCAAGCGGTTGGCGTAAATCTAAGCCGCGAATTTCAACGCCAAAGGCATACGATAAAGGACGCGTATCAAGTGCGGGAACAACGTCGCGGTGCATGATGAGCCTTCTTCAACAAATGGATCGGTCCAAGGATACGCCCTCAAGCCTTGGCACAGACGCAGGTGTTTCGAAACTCATTCGTCTATGCCACTGATCGACACCGCCGCGTACGGACCGTTTGGCACAGAATGAGTCGCCGCACAGGCGTGGCAGCAGCTAAAATACGCGGGTGAATACCAAAACCCCACCCAATAAAAATTCGGCGCCTGCACCGGCGAGCCACTTTATTCGAAGCATCGTTGAGCACGATCTTGCCGCCGGTAAGTGGGCTGCGCGTCGATGGGCCGGCACACCCGGACCGGCGAGCGTACAGGCGCAAGCCGCGCTTGATCCCGCCGCGATTCGCACGCGCTTTCCGCCCGAGCCGAATGGCTATTTGCATTTTGGTCATGCCAAAAGCATTTGCCTCAACTTTGGACTGGCGCGCGACTTTGGTGGTGTGTGTCACATGCGCTTTGATGACACCAACCCAGAAAAAGAAGAACAAGCCTACGTTGATTCAATCATCGATGCGGTGCGTTGGCTCGGATTTGATTGGACGTATGCGGGCTCAGAACACCTGTACTACGCTTCAGATTATTTTGATTTTATGTTTACCGCAGCCGAATATTTGGTGCAACAGGGGTTGGCGTACGTCGATCAACAAAGCGCCGATGACATGCGCGTACGTCGCGGCACACTGACCACACCCGGCGAAGACAGCCCATGGCGCGAGCGACCCGCAGCCGAATCCCTGCGCTTACTCAATGAAATGCGCGCCGGCTTACACGCAGAGGGCAGCATGGTGTTGCGTGCCCGCATCGATATGCGTTCACCCAACATGAATCTGCGTGATCCGGCGATTTACCGTATCCGCAAAGCACCACACCATCGCACTGGTGATGCCTGGAATGTGTATCCGATGTACACCTTTGCCCATCCCATTGAAGATGCGCTCGAGTGCATCACACACTCCATCTGTACGCTCGAGTTTGAAGATCAACGACCGTTTTATGATTGGTTGCTGAATCATCTGGCCGACGGTGGCTTGCTCACTCGTCCGCTTCCACAGCAATACGAATTTGCCCGTTTAAATCTTTCCAACACGGTGCTGTCTAAACGTCGACTGATTCAGCTGGTGGACGAACATCATGTGAGCGGTTGGGATGATCCGCGCTTACCCACCTTGGCCGGTGGTCGTCGTCGCGGCTACACCCCCGAGGGTTTTCGGTTATTTGCCGAACGCATTGGCGTGTCTAAAGCCAATCAGTGGATCGATCTGTCAGTGCTCGAAGATTGCATGCGCGAGCATCTCAATGACATTGCCCCGCGCCGTGTGGCGGTGCTCGACCCCATCAAGCTGGTGATTGAAAACTGGCCCGAAGACTTAGAGGTGCGATGCGACGCACCCAACCATCCGCAACATCCCGATTGGGGTAAGCGCAGCATGCCGATGACGCGCGAACTTTGGATTGAACGCGAAGATTTTTCGTTAGCACCACCCAAGGGTTACTTTCGATTGTTTCCGGGCAACGCCGTGCGTCTGCGTTATGGCTACGTCATCGAATGCATCGGCTACGATGCAGCTACCGACACCGTGCGTTGCAAATATTTTGAAGACAGTCGCTCTGGTACACCGGGGTCGGACAACTACAAAGTGAAGGGCAACATTCATTGGGTAAGCGTCAAACACGCCTACGCTGCAACCGTCCGTTTGTATGAACGTTTATTTCGTGCTGAAAAACCCGGTGAAGATGGCGATTACCTGAACGACCTTAATCCAGACTCAATCCACACGATCACCGCGCAACTCGAACCCGCGTTACGTGACGCACCAGCCGAAGCACGTTTTCAGTTTGAGCGTCACGGTTACTTTGTGGCAGATCAAATTGAAAGCCAAGCCGGCGCCCCCGTGTTTAATCGCACAGTCACATTGCGCGACGCTTGGCAAAAGACTTGACCCTAGGACACAACGCCCAGCGCATTGATACTGCGGATGCGTGGTGGCGCCTGGCCGCCGCAGTGCTACTCATGACCTTGGGTGGTGCCGGCATGTATGGCGTGACGGTCGCTTTACCTGTGATGCAAGCCGACTTTGGTGTTTCGCGTGCGGATGCCTCGTTACCTTACACCGCCACGATGGTGGGATTTACTTTGGGTGGCTTACTCGCGGGACGTTTAACCGATCGCTTTGGGGTCATGCGCCCAGTGATGATTGGTGCGATCTGTTTATTCGCTGGATTGTTGTTGGCCAGTCAGGCGCAAAGTTTGTGGCAATTGGTTGTCGTGCAAGGACTGGTGATTGGATTTTTTGGCACCTCGAGCACGTTTGCGCCATTGATTGCCGACATCTCGCATTGGTTTATTCGCTACCGCGGTTTAGCCGTCGCGATTTGCGCAAGTGGCAATTACTTGTCCGGTACCGTCTGGCCTCCACTCATTGAGTACTGGATGCGGATGTATGGTTGGCGTACCGCGTACCAATTCACTGCGCTGATTTGTTTGGTCTGTATGTTGCCGCTGGCGTGGTGTTTGCGTCGCGCCGCACCGATCGGACTACAACCACAGCATGCGCAATCACCCACGCAAATTCATGTCGTGAGTACGTCCAGCAATGATGCACGCCCCTTAGATTTATCCCCAAGTACCTTGCAGTGGATATTGTTATTTGCAGGCCTCACCTGTTGTATCGCGATGTCGATGCCACAAGTGCATATCGTGGCGTATTGCAGTGACTTGGGCTTTGCTACCGCACGCGGTGCTGAAATGCTTGCGCTGATGCTTGGCGCAGGCATCATCAGTCGTATGGCTTCGGGATGGATTGCCGATCGCATTGGCGCATTAAAAACGCTGCTGGTTGGCTCGGCATTGCAAACCATTGCGCTCGCCCTGTTTTTGCCCTTTGAGAGCCTGACCGCGCTGTACGTTGCCTCCGGATTGTTTGGCTTATTTCAAGGCGGGATCGTGCCAATGTATGCACTGATCGTACGCGATTATTTTCCGGCAAGCGAAGCCGGACGCCGCGTGAGTATGGTGCTCACGGCCACCGTATTCGGGATGGCCATCGGTGGTTGGATGAGTGGCGTGGTGTTTGATCTTTCGGGTAGCTACACCGCAGCGTTTATCAACGGCATCTTTTGGAACTGCATTCACCTCGCCCTGACCGCCGAACTGTTACGCCGTGCGCGACAGATCGCACTGCGAAATACACACTCGCCCGCAGCGATGGCATGATGCAGTGTTCAAACGCTTAGGAGATGCAGGGATGTTCGCTAGGCTCCTCATCCTATTGAGCTGTATGTTTTTACTGTCGGCTTGCAGCAGCTTGAATTTAGATTTGGGCTCGCTGATGCCAAGTTTTGGCAACATGGGATCCATCTTTACGAGTAAACCCACCAACACCGGCGAGTATGTGTGTGAGGGTGGTAAACGCGTCACCATGCGCAACATCGAAGGCGATGGCGTATGGTTGGTGCTCCCCGAACGACAATTGCGCCTAGAGCGTAAAGGCGAGGCACGCTACGTCGCGGGTAACACCGAACTCACTATCACAGAAAACAAACTCAATATCGAAGATCCGCCGACGCGGTACACCGCATGCGCAGCCGTACAAGCGGCAGCAAAATAATCGCGCGACCCCTTACAACCCACCGCGGGCAGACGCTCCACCATCCACATTGATCATGGTGCCGCTCACATGCGCGGCACGCGCAGAAGCTAAAAACACCACGACATCGGCCACGTGCTCGGGCTCGCCGGGTGCCGGTTGGCCTTGCACCAACTCTTCCCATCGATTGGCATCACCGAAACGTTTAGCAGCTTGCGCGCGCAACATGCCAATCATGCGCTCGGTGCGTATCCAGCCTGGATTCACACCGACCACACGAATCCCATCATCTTTGCTCGGACCACCCATCGCGCGCGTAAACGCGTGCAATGCGGCGTTGGCCGTTGCGCCAGCGATGTACCGCGCCGGTCGAGCAGTAAATAAACCAATCACATTCACAATCACGCCGGATTTGCGCATTTTCATGTGCGCATAAATCTGTCTCGTCAGATCAATCGCGCCGTACACCTTTAGGTCCCAACCAAGGCGCCACGCATCGGCGTCCACCTCACTGATCCCGCCGGTGGGAATCGCGCCCGCGTTATTGATCAATATATCGACCCGTGCACCACACGCCTCGGCCAATGTTTCTGCTGCACCGCGCACACTTAAATCACAGGCATGCACAGTGACATCGGCGCCATGCGCTGCACACAACGCCAGCGCAGCGGCATCTAATGCTGCATGGTCACGCGCTGCCAAATGCAGCTTGACGCCCTCAGCGGCTAATCGATGCGCTACGGCCAGTCCAATGCCTTTAGATCCACCGGTAATCAATGCGGTTTGGCCCGCCAGTTGCAAGTCCATGCAATCACCTTAAAAAATACACGTGGCGTCATTGTGATCCCAGCTGTTGAACTTGCGTGCATCGATCCGCGGAGCGGAACAGCCACATCGAACCCACCAATGAAACAAGCGTATTTCTTTCGTCGATACAACACCGCGCGCCGTAAAATCAACGCACTTTCTGCCATGCTCTGCCCCCGCCCATGCTGACAGCCGCCGCTTTGCTACGCACCGACTTTGCTACGTTGCCCGATTTGATTCGCGCCTATGCAGTGTCACAACCCACACACATCGCGTTACGTCTTGGCGACAGCACACTGAACTACGCTGCGCTCGACGCGCGCATGGATCGCGTGGCAGCCGCCTTGCAACGCGATGGCGTGTTACCTCAGCAAGCCATCGCGATTTGCGCGGGCACATCGATCAATTATGCCGCGTTGTATTTGGGTGCGTTGCGTGCTGGGGTAGTTGTGGCACCACTTGCGCCGTCCTGCACCGCAGAAGAGCTGGCCAGCATGTGCGCAGATGCCGATGCACAAATCGTCTTTACGGATACAACGGTATCGCAAGCGTTGTTGCCGGTGGCGCAACGCATGACTGGAAAACGGATTCAATTAGACGCCCCCACAGAAGAGGTCTCGCAAGGCAGTAACAAGCACATGCACATCGATGCATGGCTCGGTGATAGCAATGCCACGCCGTTACCCGTGACCATTCAGCCAGATTGGGCCTTTAATATTATTTATTCATCTGGCACCACGGGCACACCGAAAGGCATCGTGCAACCACACAGCATGCGCTGGACGCATGTCCAGCGTGGTGCCGACTATGGGTACAACGCCCAAACGGTGACGCTACTTTCTACACCGCTCTATTCCAACACCACCTTGGTATGTTTTTTTCCCACACTTGGCTATGGTGGTGAAATTATCTTGATGCCCAAATTCGAGGCAACGCAGTATCTCGAACTCGCTGCACGGTATCGCGTCACACATACCATGTTGGTGCCCGTGCAATATCAACGCTTAATGTCACACCCACAGTTTGATACCTTTGATCTGAGTGCATTTCAAACCAAGCTGTGTACCAGCGCCCCGTTTCGTGCCGAACTCAAAGCGGATGTTCTGCAACGCTGGCCAGGTGGCTTGTGGGAGTTTTACGGCATGACTGAAGGCGGTGGGACATGTATTTTGGCTGGGCATTTGCATCCCAACAAACTCCACACCGTCGGCCAAGCAGCCAAAGGGCATGACATTCGATTGATTGATGATGACGGCTGCGAAGTGACGCAAGGTGCGCTGGGTGAAGTCGTTGGACATTCCAGCGGCATGATGCGCGGCTATCACAACAAACCCGAAAAAACACGCGAAGCGGAATGGTTTGCACCCGATGGCAAACGTTTTATTCGCACCGGGGATGTGGGTTGCTTTGATGCCGAAGGGTTTTTGACCCTGATGGACCGAAAAAAAGACATGATTATTTCGGGCGGCTTTAACATTTACCCGAGCGATCTCGAGGCTATTTTTAGACAACACGCTGCCGTGCAAGATGTCGCGATCGTTGGCGTACCCAGTGAGGCATGGGGCGAAACGCCGGTCGCATTTGTGGTGCTACGTCCCGGAACAAACACCACCGCCGGTGTCACTACCGAGGCCCTACAAGCGTGGATCAACGAACGCGTCAACAAAGTTCAGCGTGTAAGCGGCGTTCGCGTGATTGATGAGCTACCACGCAGCGCGATTGGCAAAGTATTAAAACGCAGCTTGCGTGAACACTGGGTTGGCGGCGCATAAAACTACGGACCAAAGCGTTGATATGTCGTGACGATCACATCACGACATGACCGATCGCTTGGTTACGGCCTCAGGCCAGGCGTTTCAATGGGCATCCCGCGCGCGCGCCACATCAAAAAACTTTCGAGTTGTACCAACCCTGGTTCACCAAATGCAAAGGGTTCTGCGCGCACCCCAGTCATACAATTACGTAATCGGCGCTGCAACGAACCCACCGCTTGCCACTCGAGTCGATACAACGGATACGCAGTGGGGTGAGCCTGCGGAATCGGATTGCCAGATAACTGCGCGCCCCAACGGGCATCGTGACATTGCGCACACGATAAATTCAGTTGCCCGAGACGTTGCTGAAACAGCGCGCGTCCTGCATCGCGGTGTGCTTGCATCCCCTCGACGTTTGAGGGCGTGATCGGTAAACCTTTGGATTGCGTGCCCACGTAGGTGGCCAATGCCAGTAACTCGCGATGTTCATACGGCCAAGGCGAGGCACGTTGTTGCTCCACTCGACAAGCTTGGATGCGTTGTTCAAGATTCATTAATCGACCTTGCGACAACGTTGGAAAACGCGCGGCGACGCCACGCATGTTTTTTTCGGCTTGACCGTGACAGGCAAAGCAAGACTTGTCAGCCGAGCCGATTTTTTTTTGCCACAACGCCTCGCCCTCAAGTAACGCAAAGGTCGCCGGGTTGGCGGTGGGATCGTTTTGCATGGCGCGCGTTTCTGCACGCATAAAGTGTTCGCCAGAACGACGATCAGCGAGCGGGATGTCTGCTTGCACGCACACGGAAAAAACGCTGAGCGCGGCAACCCCAACAAGCTGCAGAGAAAAACGTAACAACTAACTCACTCGTATGCTGGCGCTGGCTTGGGCGCTAAATCCATGGTCGCCTCGCCACTCAAACACCAAGGTGCCACTTTCTGTCGCTCGCGTTGTAAAACTCACCAATGGGTTAGCGGCCATCGCTGGATGAAACTCGGCGCGAAACACTTCGACATTGTTATATGTACACCGAAAAATACGCACAATATCGCGCGGGATTAATTCGCCTAACTCGGTCCGGCGATAACCACTTTCCATGGCGTGCTGGACCACTGCGCGAATTTCAATCACTTCACCACGCTTGGCTTGCGCCGGCACATTCACAATGGTGCGGGCTGGTTCTGTCATGGCGACTCCGTACACGCAGCTAAGGTGACCAACACATCGGCATATCCAGTCCACACACTGCCATCGCTCATCTGCGCTAAGGCCCAGACCCGCTGTGTGGTGGCCAAGCGTGCACGAAAGGTCATCTCTGCACGACCCGCGCGTGGCCCGAGATACGCACTGAATACGTTCGGCAGTGGATTGGCCTCAGCAATCACATGCACGGCCTTCACGTAATCAGATTCGGTCATCGGGCTTTGTACGCTCACTCGCATGACCACCAAGTTTCCGTTTTCAACGAGCGGTGGAATATCCAAACGTACGCGTCCGGCTTGTGTGCGTGTGGTGCCGCTGATCGCGCGCATGGCGGTGGCGGCATCCAAAGGCGTGGCTTGCGCGGGCAAGCGATGCAGCAGACTCAAGGAGGCTGCGCCCAACAGCATCGATCGACGTTTTTGATTGATGTGTGTCTTCATTTCAAACTCATTAACCAGGCCACCACGTCCTCGATATCTTGCGCGGTGAAGATTGTTTTTCCAACATACGCAGGTGCCACACGCTGCAGTCCATCTGTACTGTAATACGCCGGCATGATGGTCTCGGGATTAAAGCGTCGCGCATCGGCAATGCGTGCACGCAATTGCACTTCACTCAGTGCAGCAGCTGCAGTCTTTAAATCCGGTGCCAACATACCTTGAAAGCGCGCTTCTTCCATGGGTGCGCGATGGCATAGCAAACATAAACTGTACTGACGATCTGCCACTAAGGCACGTCCACGCAACGCATCCCCCGCGCGACCGCTCAGTGAAGTTGCATACATCGACTCTGTATTGGTATCGGAGACTTCGAGCTGACGACCAACCGTTGGAGAGGCAACCTGTGCGAGGATGGGGGGTGGTGTTTGCTGGTGTCGCGGTGCTAAACGTTGTGCATACACCGCTGAGCCACTTGCAACCCACATGGCGAGTACGGCCAACTGCGCCAACACTCGCCATGCGCCACACATCTTAGACCAACGTAAAGCCGTGATTCTTTAGCGGCACGCTGCGCAAACGTTTGCCGGTTGCGCGGTAGAGTGCATTCAACACCGCAGGTGCTGCCACACAGATCGTGGGTTCACCAATTCCACCCCACACCGGTCCGCCACCTTGAATGATGATGGTCTCTACTTTTGGCATCTGCGCAATGCGCATTGAGTTGTAGTTATCGAAGTTGGTTTGTTCGATGCGTCCGTCTTTGACGGTGCACTCTTGCATAAACAACGCGGACAAGCCATACACAAACGACCCTGATACTTGACGTTCGATTTGTGCTGGATTGACGGCATAGCCCGGATCGGTTGCCGCAACAATGCGATGGACCTTGACCTTGTTTCCGTCTTTCACAGACAACTCACACGCCGCTGCAACAAAGCTGCCAAACGCACGCATTTGCGCGACGCCACGGAACACACCTGCGGCAGCCGGTTTATCCCATTGAATCCGCTCAGCCACGGCGTTGAGCACGGCAAGATTGCGTGGATGCTTGCCTAAAAATTGACGTCGGAAGGCCACCGAATCTTTTCCTGCGGCTTCGGCAAGTTCATCCATGAAGCATTCAAAAAAGATGGCGTTTTGGTTGATGTTGACCCCGCGCCAAAATCCGGGCGGCACATGCGGGTTACGCATCGCATGATCAATCAACAAATTTGGCATGGTGTAACCAAAGCCATGCTCACCATCGCCCGCGATCACCCCTTGAAACACGTTGGGATCGCGACCTTTTTCTTGTTCAACGATTTGAGGACGCACCGCGGCAAGAATCGATTGTCCCGACAAGCGCATATGGATGCCGGTGAGGTTTTTATCTGCATCAAATGACCCCACCAACTTACATTGCATGACCGGATGGTAGCGACCTTGGGTCATATCTTCTTCGCGGGTCCAGATCAACTTTACTGGTGTACCGGGCATTTGCTTAGCAATCAGCACAGCCTGCGTGGTGTAGTCCTGGAATGCGCCGCGTCGACCAAATCCACCGCCCAGATTAATTTTGTAAACCTCGCACTTATCGGCAGGTAAACCCGATGCCGCTAAGGTCGCTGCAAATGAGGCTTCGCCATCTTGCGTGGGAACCCAAACTTCGCACTTGTCTGCGGTGTAACGCGCGGTGGCGTTCATCGGCTCCATCGGCGCATGGTTTTGGTACGGATAGGCATACACCGCTTCCACTTTGCTCGCCGCCGAAGACAAGGCCGATTTGATATCACCGGCTTGATTGCCAACAAATGCTTGTGGTGCGCTCAAGCCCTCTTCTAACACCTTGGCAATACCCGCACTCGACACTTTGCCGTGACTGCCTTCATCCCATTCAATCACCAAAGTATCAGCAGCTACTTTAGCTTGCCAGAAAGTACTCGCGACCACTGCGACGGCGTTGTCACCAACTTGCACGACTTTTTTAACGCCAGGCATGGCAGCGGCTTTACTGGCATCAAAGCTTTTTACCTTGCCACCAAACACCGGGCTTTGTTTGATCGCGGCGATCAACATGCCAGGCAATTTGAGATCGATGCCATAGACTTGTTTGCCACTCACTTTATCGCGCGTGTCTAAGCGCTTGAGCGGTTTACCGATGATGGTCCAGTCTTTGGGATCTTTGAGTTTGATGTCGGTCGGCACAGGCAACTTGGCCGCGACTTCTGCCAACTTACCGTACGTGGTTTTACGCTTCGAGGCCGCATGCGTCACCACGCTCTTTTGAACGCTGAGCTCGCTCACTGGCACGCCCCACTGCGTTGCTGCCGCTTGCAACAACATCATGCGCGCAGCCGCACCACCTTTGCGCACGTATTCATGTGAGGTGCGAATGCCGCGGCTACCGCCGGTTGAGAAATCGCCCCAAATCCGTTTGCGTTTAACGCTCTCACCTGGGGTGGGATATTCATACGTGACTTTGCTCCAGTCGCATTCAAGTTCTTCAGCCACTAACTGCGCCAAGCCAGTAATCGTGCCTTGACCCATTTCGGAACGCACGACGCGCACCGACACCGTGTCATCTGGACGAATCACCACCCATGCGCCAATTTCTGGCGCTGCTGCTGCAGCAGCCGGCGCGGCCGCTTGTGCGGCGTTCATTGCAAAAGAAAACTCCAAGCCAATCGCCAACCCTGCGCCGGTCGCGGCAGAGCCAATCACAAACTGGCGACGAGATAAATTTGGGACGCGTGCGTTCATGTGCATGTTCTCCTTAGGCCTTGGCCGCAGCATGCACGGCAGCGCGAACTTCTTGGAAGGTGCCACAACGGCAGATATTGGTGATTGCCGCATCAATGTCGGCATCGGTAGGTTTTGGTTTTTCTTTGAGCAACGCGGTCACCGCCATGATCATGCCGGTTTGACAGTATCCACATTGCGGCACTTCGTGATCAATCCACGCTTGCTGCACTTTGGTGAGCTTGCCATCTTTGGCAAGGCTCTCAATGGTATTAATTTTTTTACCTGTGGCGGCTGCACAAGGCATCACACAAGAACGCAGCGCTGCGCCATCCATGTGCACCGTACAGGCACCGCATTGCGCGACACCGCAACCGTACTTTGTACCGGTGAGTCCCAACTGCTCGCGAATCACCCACAACAAAGGCGTTGCTGGATCGACATCGACATTGTGAGTTTTACCATTGACGTTTAAGCGCACCATGAATTGCTCTCCTGATTGAAGTGCAGCGTTCTGGGAAGAACGAGTAAGAAAAGACCAAGATTAACGTTCATTGGCACTCGAGACAACGAATCCCTAACACTTTGCACTGCGGATTGGACAACTCACGCTGCGATCTGGACGAGAGGACGGTTGTGCATCGCAAATTGACAGGCGCTTCTTGGACATGCGATAACTTGACATGAAATGTAACCGGTTACATTTAGGAGACGTCATGAAAAAAACCTACCTCAAAAAAGCCACGCCGCCAGCGCCGCAGGACCGCACCCGCCTTGAAACCACCGTACGTGAAATGCTCGATACGATTGCCCGCGAACGCGATGTCGCTGTGCGTCGTTATGCCCGCGAGTTAGATCAATGGCAAAACGATGCGTTTCGGGTGAGTCCCGATGCCATCCGCAAGGTAGAAAAAGAGCTACCTGAAACATTTAAAGAAGATCTGCGCTACTCACTCAAGCAAATCACTGGCTTTGCGCGCAAGCAGCTCGACACATTACAGTCGTTTGAAACCGAAATGGATCCCGGCATCATCTTGGGCCAAAAAATGATTCCGGTGGAACGCGTCGGCTGCTACGTGCCTGGTGGGAAATTTCCGCTGGTGGCCTCCGCCATCATGAGTGTCGGCACTGCAAAGGCGGCTGGTGTCAGTTATGTCACGGCTTGCGCACCACCACGCGATGCCAATGGCATGTATCCCTACACGCTCTACGCGCTGCATTTAGCCGGTGCCGATGAGATCTATAACTTAGGCGGCGTGCAGGCCATGGCCTCGATGGTGCACGGCTGTCTCGGCATGCAACCTGTAGACATGATTACCGGTGCGGGCAACGCCTTTGTCGCTGAATCAAAGCGCCAATTATTTGGCCAAGTCGGTATCGATTTACTTGCGGGACCCACCGAAATTTTAATCATCGCTGATGGCAGCGCCGACCCTGCGCTTGTGGCCACCGATTTACTCGGTCAAGCCGAACACGGTCCTGACAGTCCCGCTTGGCTGATCACCACATCGGCTGCGTTGGGTGAGGCAGTGCTCAAGGAGGTCGAACGCCAACTCAAGACCCTGCCCACGCGCAACACGGCCGAACCGGCATGGCGTGACCACGGAGAAATTGTCGTGGTCGATACGGATGATGAAGCCATTGCGCTATCCGACGAGTACGCGCCCGAGCATCTCGAGATCATGACCGCGCGCAACGACTACTACCTAGCGCATCTCAAAAACTACGGTAGTTTGTTTGTGGGTGAAGAAAGTACGGTTGCCTACGGAGACAAAGGCGTGGGCACCAACCACACCTTGCCGACCTCTCGTGCGGCCCGTTATACCGGCGGATTGTGGGTCGGAAAATTCATTAAAACCGTGACGTATCAAAAACTCACCCCCGCAGCCAGTCGGCGTATCGCGCCGATCATGAGTCGCATTTGTCATGTGGAGGGCATGCTTGCTCACCAAATCACCGCAGATGTGCGCGAACAGCGCTACGCAAAATAAGACGGCCTATCACTCACCAAGAGGAGACACACATGGATCGCAATGACAATTCACCCAAGACGCCCATCGATCGTCGCCAATTTATTGCCGGCGTTGCTGCACTCGGGGCCAGCACCACACTACCGGCGTGGGCTCAAAAGCCCTCCACGAAAACAGGCGTCGTGCGCGTCTGGGGTGAACCCGGGCCGTACGGTGGCGTGGCTGTGGATGCGATGAACGAGTGGGCAAAAAAATTCGCACCGGGTCTCACGTTTAAACTCGAAACGCTTTCGTGGGATGGCGTGTACGTCAAACTGATGACCGATCTGGCGGCAAAAAATCCCGCGCATTGCATCAGTGTTGAATCCCCCATCGCGTATCAACTGATGGCCGATTTGTTGCTCGAGCCCTTAGATGATGTTGTACAAAAGGTCGGCAAAAATCGTCTCGTCGATGGCGTGAAGTGGGAGTACTGGGGTGCTTGGAAAGGCAAACAATATGTGTTGCCCGCACACCATCAAGCCACTCAAATGGTTGTACGTACCGACATCGTGCAAGAGCTCGGTCTGGGCGATCCAGACAAATGGTCTTGGGATGACATGCGCAACGCCGCACGCGTTATTTCAGAAAAGAAAAAAGACATGGCTGGCATCTCGCTGGCGCTTGGGCGTAACTCCTGCACCGAATATCACTTTGCATCCTTGCTGCACTCGGCGGGTGGACGCATGTTTGATCCGGCCAATAAATTCCAAGTGGTATTTGATTCACCCGAAACCGTCGAGGCGTTGGAGTATCTAAAGTCACTGCAAGCGTATATGCCAAAAGGGGCTGTCAGCTACAGCTTTCTTGAAGTGGTTGATTCGATCGTGACCGGGCGTGCTGCGATTAGTTTTTATTGGGGCCGTCCTTACGGTCGTGCCGCCGAAGAAAACAAAGCGGTGTTTGCTGGCCTACAGTCATTTAATCACCCGCGCCACCCCAAAACTGGACGCCGCTCTAACTGGAACGATTTTCAAGGCTGGTGTATCCCACGTCCAAACAATCAATATGTCGATGAAGTGAAGGCCGCACTGACTTACTATCAAACCAGTCCAGAGTGGTTGGTGCGTTACTGCCACTCCTTGATGCCTAACGTCTCACCGGTTTACAAAGATGTGCTGGCTGATCCCAAACTCATGACGCATCCATTCTTTCAAACCAAGAAGGACACGATCATGAATTATTACGTCAATTCATTGCCCCACTCCTCATCCACGGGTAACGAAATGCTCAAAGGGATTAACCCACTCGCCGGTATCGTGCACGGTCGATCGATCCTCGCGCAAACGGTACAGAAAGTTGTCGTGGATAACTGGAAGGCTGCCGATGCCGCGAAATGGGGCGCCAAAGAACTCGAAGGCGTGCGCAAGAGCAACTTACGCCTGCTTGGAGGCGTGGCCTAATCCATCATTGCTCGCGGGCCTTCCTGAGGCTTCCCCTCACGATGGCCCGCACTTGTTCCCACTGCATGCTCAATCGTTCAAACGCAATTGACACCGACCCAACCTGTGACCGCCATTCCCGCATGGAAACGCGCTGATAATCGCATTGGCATTGCCTTTATTTTGCCGTTTGCTTTCGCTGCACTGCTGTTCATGGTGTACCCCGTACTCGAGGCGGTACGCATGGCTTTTTACGAACTCAATCCACTGCGTCCAGAAGACAGCACGTTTGCCGGTTTAGATAATTTTCGGCAATTGTTTGACGATGATTTATTTTGGCAATCCTTTCGTCAAGCCGCCATCTGGACGACGTGTTCCATTTTTTTGCAAACACTGATTGGTGTGTTGCTGGCGTTACTGCTGCACCTACCTTTACGCGGCATGGCAATTTTTCGCGGACTATTGCTGTTTCCTTATATTGTGCCGACCGTGGTGATTGCACTCATTTTGCAATGGATGCTCAACGCAGATATCGGCGTGGTGAACTGGTCATTGCGTCAAAGTGGGCTGATCGATGAAAACATCTATTGGCTGTCCACACCAACCATGGCGATGGTCTCCACCATTTTGCTCAACGTCTGGAAATACACGCCCTTTGTGACGATTTGCGTACTGGCACGTCTACAAACAATTCCACTCGAACTCTATGACGCTGCACGTGTCGATGGTGCCGGGATCGTACGTCGGTTTATCGATATTACCTTGCCACAGTTAGCCGAAGTTCTGACAGTGGTCGTCATTTTTCGCACCATCTGGACATTTAATAAGTTTGAAGAAATTTATCTACTCACCAAAGGTGGACCGGGAACTTCGACGTTTAACCTGGCGATTTATTCCTTTGAACAATCTGTCGCGAATCTACAGATGGGCGTTGGGGCTGCGACCGGTGTTGTGATGATGTTTTTACTCTTTGCCGGCAGCTTGATTTACATGCGCGTATTTCAATTTGCCGAAGAGGACACGCCATGAACATCCTGGGGTTCACAAAAAAATGCATGGCCTATGTGGTGTTGCTCATGATCACATTTGCCATGTGTTTTCCGTTGATCTGGGCCTTATCCACATCACTGAAGTTACCGCGCGATGTGATGGCCATGCCACCTCAACTCATTCCGCCAGAAATCACGCTCGCTAATTACCGTAATTTGATCACCGGCAAAGAACAATATTTTCGAGCCGATCAAACCTACGTTCCGAGCACTGCAGCGCCGCAACACTTCACTTCTTGGTTTGCTAATAGCGTGATTGTGAGCCTTGCGAGCACCTGCATCAGCATTGTCATCAGCACCCTTGCCGCATACAGCATCACCCGCTTTCGTTATTGGGGGCGACGCATTATTCCCTACTTTAGTTTGCTGGGTTACATGGTGCCATCAATCATTTTGGTGTTCCCGCTGTTTATGGTGATGGCGCAACTCTCGCTCACCAATAGCTTGTGGAGCCTCACCTTTGGTTATGTCTCGATTACCTTGCCTTTTTGTATGTGGCTACTGTGGGCTTTTTTTCGTGGCATTCCCATCGAACTCGAAGAAGCCGCCATGATGGATGGAGCCGGACGCTTGCGCGTATTTATTGACATCGTGTTACCCAGCGCACTTCCGGGCATCATCGCCGCGGCGATTTTCTCGTTGATTGTGTCGTGGAACGATTTTTTATTTGCACGTGTGTTCATGAACGCCATCGAAAGCCTGCCACTGACGGTTGGCGTAATGCATTT